>NZ_CP120534.1:0-247814 GCF_032707045.1 Providencia sp. PROV175 | reverse complement strand
CAAACCATAACCCCTCATGGTTGTGAATAAAAACTCGGCTTTCCCCTTTCAGACTCACCGAGTTTCCCACTGTACCACACCCAAATCCCATCCAAACTCACTTTCTTCCCTTTCAAACTCACTTTCCTCCCTTTCAAACTCACCTCAATCCTCTGTAGGCCACGCCACCAGCGGCCTGTGAGCGACAGGGATCTTTTAGGATCTGTTAGGAACTAATTAGGTTAATTATTAGGATCTAGCTTGTTGAAAAGTTGATAAGTGAAAACCAGCGCCCAACACAGGTACTGGTTTTTGTTTGGGTGGCTATTCTGCCCAATGGGCTTTGAGTTGTCTGTTAGCTTCATCTAACGCAGCTGAAGCTGAGGGCATGATGCGGTTATCGAAAACCCAGGGCGCATCTTTCCAGTTGCCTTGCTGCCGAATATAGCCCAGTCTTATCGCTTGCATGAATGTCATCGGCTTTGGGCTAATAGGATTCACCACCAGCCCCTTGGCGCGATTGACACGCACTTTCAGGTAAGCCAGCACACGCTCAGCCTGCGCTTCTTTTTGCCCTGACAAGTCCCAGATACTGCGTCTCAAATGCTTAATGGCTTCTTCACTGGTCACGCGTAATCCCTCGTAGAGTTCAGTACACTGATGCTTGGCAAATCGCACTGAAATTCAGTGTCATCGGCACGGTCTATCCAAGTTATACACGCTCCAGATCGCCATACCGCCAGAACGGGGTCGCTCATGCAGTTTTCAACACTCTCATCCGAGTCATCAAAGTCGTCGAACGTCGCTTCGCTATAGATGACAACATGGAGGAATTGCGGGTTTCTTTCCAATACAGCAAAAGCGTCGATCAGCGCGGATTTGTCAAATTTCAGCGTTACGTTCAAACAGCGAATATTATCTTGGAGTTTAAGTTCAGTCAGCATTGGTTACCCTTTCATGCCCTGAGGCTCTCTCATGGCGATCCTCAGCAGTTTTACGATGTTTTGTGCGAAATGATGCGATGAGTACCACATCGCATCGTAGAAAGCGTTACAGCGCTATTTCATTGCAGGCTCTTTTCGACCCAACGATATTCTTTGGATTGGAAATTATCCTGCAAGCAGATCGTGCATTTTCCGTTGCGGCACTCTGCGTAAACACTCCAGTGGAATGCGGGTGTATCACAGCTGCCGGAAACTGATTTAACAAAGCCACCGAGCTCATGCTTTTTTGCAATGGTAAGTTTGGACGTGGCGATAGCTGAGCGGAGCTCAAACGCATCAAACTCCACGGTAATTGACCCAGCTGGGAGCGTCACTTCGTTACAGACGGAGTACAGTTCGCGAGGTACGGTAAAGCAGGTATTAGCCAGCGCATATTGCTCAGCTGTTAGGTTTCGTGGCGACTCCACTGCACAGAGCAGCGTATCCCATGTAATGCCGATGTTTGCATCATGAGTGCGATCCACCAGCTGAAGCGCCTTGTGTGCCTCATATTCAGAAATGGGTTCCATCTCATTGTCAGACAAAACTTGGTGGATGTCTTCAGTATCCCACAGCTTGGAAAGCACAACATCGTATTGATTTTTTGTGGACAGGTGCGCGATTAACTCTTTGACTGTGCAGTACATAAGAAACCTCTTTTATTGATATTGTTTGTTTTGTTTACCTCTTTATTGAAGCATGACCTCAACCGCTGACGAAGAATAGATAGCAGAATAATTAATTTATTAGTTGCCATATTGGCAACCAATAGTTTAGATGCTACAATGTTGACAAATAGGAAACATGAGAGATGCAATGCACGTAATATCAAGAGAACCTTTTGACCAGGCATCCAAGCGATTTCCAAACAGTGCTCAGGCGCTATCTGACATATATCGAACACTCAAGCGCGACAGTTATCAAACGCCTGATGAGCTTAAAAAGGTTTTCCCCAGCCTTGATCGGATGAAGTATAGAGAGAAATGGTGGGTCATCGACATCAGTGGCAATTCATTAAGAATGATGTTTTTTGCCGACTTTGACCGGGGGAAAATATTCGTGAAACATATAACAACCCACGCTGAATACGATAGGTTGACTGATCACTACCGGAGAACAAAAGCATGATGTTTCAAGATGCAGTAAACGCAGCACAAAACCTGATAAGCATTGTGCCGTTATTGGGAAACAGCCATTCTCGCGAAGACTATGAAAAAGCCGTTCAACTGGTTGAGCACCTTGTCGAAAATGACCCAGACAACCCGCTTATCGACTTGATTTGCGCGAAGATTGATGCGTATGAAAAAACAGCGCCCGAATTTGCTGAATTTAACGAGCGCTTAGCAAAAAGCAATGGCGGTGTAGCAGCATTGAGAACGCTGATGGATCAATACCACCTTAATACGACAGACTTTCAAGATGAGCTCGGTTCGCGCTCATACGTTAGCCGCATCCTCAACGGTGAACGAGGATTAACACTGGAGCACATTAAAAAACTGTCTGCGCGTTTTAATATCCCTGCCTCCATTTTCATAGACTAAACGGTTACAATCGAGTTCCTACACTAACAAAAAACCCGCTTTTTATGCGGGTTTCTTTTTTGATTCAGTGGACAATCTTACCGAATTAGCTGCCGGTTGTGCAGAACAGTACAGGTCGCACCAAGACCCGCATGCAGCACGAAAGCTATCAACACAAATCCCCCTGAAGCTGGGATATGAAACGAGTCTAGGAAAGCCGTTGTCACCGTCAACATCAAACCAAAAAGGCCTATGTATTTAACCGCCAACGAGAGACACACAACCACTGGACTTCGCAGCCCTGGCAATTTGTGTGTTTCGTGATACTGGTACTTTGCATACAATCCACACAGCACCAGCAAGGACAATGTCATCAACGTTAAAGTGCCGATCAGTAGTGCCAGCATGACAACCCCCTTAACCCCAACTTGTCAGCCAATATGGCAAACGCTTTTCCACAGCTTTCGCGCTTCACCACTCACGTCGAATGAGTAGCTCTCACCCAACTCGTTATCATCGAACTTGCACACCAGGCCATACGGCGTAATGAGCATGTGCGCACCCGATACGCTGATCCCAAACAACCGGATGCTGATATGTACGGGAACAGACATCACCCCTTTACCCCTCTGGCGATATCGCTCTAACGCCGAACTGAACATGCCGCGATTAATCAGCACCTCCAGCAAGTGTTCGTTAACCCAACTACCCTGGCCGCCAAAGACGGTTGAATTCGGATTTACGCTGATAATGTTTCGTGGCTTCATCTATCCCCCCTGCGCTCTTTTCAGCGCCTCACTTTGGATGGCGTTCCCCCCCGGTATCGGGAAGTTCCAGTATCACTCAGCAGATATCGCTGACGAAAAAACCGCCCGAAGGCGGCTTTGACATTGGCTGTTAGAGGTCAATTTCCAGTAGAACAGTTTTGACCATCGTGCCGGACTCTTTGAAAGCTTTGTCTTCCAGTTCAGTGAATGAGCCCCCGAGCAGTTTCACACGCTCACGGAAGGCCTTGGTCAAGGCATCTTCACGGAACAGCACGCCCGCAGACAAAATGCCCCGCAGGCGACCACCTTGCGTATACACCCCACCTGAAAGCAGCAGATCCAACGCTCGGTTTGTATGCTTAATGTCGGCCTTATTTTTGAAAGGCGGGTTCATGATGATGACATCGAATTTCTCGTCCATTTCATGGCTGAGAAAATCAGCATTGACCAGTTCAAGGCTTGTGCCCGTAAATTCAGGGTTTACCAGCGACGTAATTTCAGGGTCGCTGTTCAGTTGCTGAACGCGCTTTTCATCCAGCTCAACAGCCACGATATTGAGGTTTTTTGCCGCTTTAGCCACAGCTTTGACAATACGCCCATCACCGCAGGACGGCTCCAGCACTCGATCCCCGTCCTGAATATTGGCACTGGTAACCATCGTATTGATGATTTTTTCCGGCGTTGGAAAAAAGTTGAAGTCGTCTTTTGGCACCACAACCGATCCAGACAGGATAATGTCGTCGATACGCCCTTCCGCACTGCCATCAAAAATATGGGCTTTCTCTTTGCGGTTCCACTTCCCACCAGCGGCTTCAAGCACCTTGTTGGTGTTGGTGTACAGGCGACGATCCAGCTGGCCTTCCAGGAAGAGTTTGTTGCCCTCCACACGCGCTTCAGACAGAACTGCGAGGACGTCATTTGATACTTGCATTTCTTACCCCAATTTATTGATATTGAATTAGCCACCAGCCCCACGCTGACGGCTTAAATTGCTTTACCCGATCACTACGACGGATTGATAGCTTTCAGCAGCCAGTACGTCGTCTTCATCGTTGTCCTGCCAGAACATGGCTGGTAGACGATCAACTTCAAGATGGCTTGGCATCCATCCCAGAGTGCGTGCAACCCAGAAACTTCGGGTATGCCCAGCATTATCGACAACGGATACCCGTTCGCCTTCATAGCCCACCAGCTGAGGACTCAGGTTCCCAGTGCATTGCAAACCGGTGCGCTTCGCGTACTGATGGCCTTTTTCCATCATTGCCATACACTCGGTGTAATGCTCGAAAGAGCCTGCTTTGCTCTTCGGTTCGACAACCCCCATCCACTGAGCCACGGCTTTTGCACGCTTCGCCAGCAGGGCTATCCCGACCTTGAAAACACCACGGTCTTGAGTGAAAACGTATTGCTGTTTTAGCTTGTCGATTTTCAGCTGGTTCATAACGGGTTTCCTCGTTGCGATAATGTTCGGCCTGCGATCAGACCGAACGATTAGGTGTCAGACTACGTACTGTACGTTTAACTCTTGATGAAGCTGCTTTAGGACTGTTTCCCCACTCAATTCCAGCGATTCCATTTTTCCACCGATATAGGCAGCGCCAGTCACTTCAGTGTGGAAAAACGCGCCACGATAAATGATGCTATTCATGACAATGGAGATAACCCCCACGCTGCGAAGCTCATACAACAGCTCTTCTGCCGTCCATTCCATCGCATTGATCCAACCACGCAAATCCTCCAATGCCCCTTCATCTGGCGTAGGAGCCGCAAGCAGTTCATCCAGCTGCTGCACAAACTCATGGTCTGGCTTAAACGCTCTAAGAAAGCTACCAATCGCTTCTTTTCCACTTAGTCGATTAAAACCGAATGAGACACTGCGATTAGATGAATGGAAAAACTCCAACCCTTCTTTGGGCAAGGATCCAATGGGCGCATCTGCACTAAACGTGACGATAAAACTTTGGATAAATTCTTGCTTATCTGACATGTGAATCCTCTTTTCTTATTGGTATCGTTGTTTTGTTTACTTAACCAGTAAAACATGACCTAAGCCGCTGACGAATAATAGAAAAGAGATTATTTTGAGAAACAATATCGAGTAGTGAAAATGTTATTTCCGGAAGGACTCCACAGCTATTTTCCCGTGGTAATGATGAAGCGCGCGAACGCTTTCCTTGTGGTCGTCATCACCCGCCTTGCCCGATTGGCTGTATCGCTTAGTTGTCTGGTATCGCTCAACCAAAGCCATATACTCCGGATCATTTGCCCGGTCATAACGGACAGCAAAGCGACGGCTGACCCCAAACTTGTTTCTACGGTTGGCACCCATGAATCTTCCTTTTAAACCCGAGTTGGTTCGATAGGAAGATCATCCCACAGGTTCAGCGCTGACAAAGAGGTTCAAAATAAAATACATTCCCCCTGTTTTTACTGGTTGAACAGCCTCCCAATTATCAAATCACTACCTTTGCTCGTGTAATGTATCCCGTCATGGGTTCGTACCTGCACATCGTTCACGGTAAGGTTAAACTGACGCCCAATAGCGACCTCGGGGTCGAAAAAAGCGATCTGTGTTTCATCCACCGCCTGACGGATTGCTTGTCTGGTATTTACCAAGGCGGCTTCGGTGGCAGGATTCTTCATTGCAGGTGGCAATATCCAGATAATCGATGCACCGGGGTTGCTCTGCTGGATTTGCTGGATAAACTGTGTTGCCTTCTGCTGGTAGTTCGTGACTTGGTTTGCACCGATGCCGTCATTAGCCCCCAGAGAGATAACCACGGTCTCATAGTCCTGAAAACTCATTGTCTGAACATAATCGTTCCACTTTACCGAACTGCGGTCGGTAAGCCCTGTGCTCTCCTTATAAAGGCCGTCTACTGGGATGTGCTTCTTTGCGCTCGTCGCGAGGGTATAGGTTAAGCTATCACCGATAAACAGTGGCTTAGCCAATGATATTGCAGGCAGGAACAGGGTAAGAAATAAGGCAGTTTTCATAACTATTTCCAGGTCGATACACTGCCGATGATTTTAAAAAAGATACTTTTTTAATCCACGTTAAAGGCCGACGCTTTGCGGACAAAAAAGCCCACACCATCTGGTGCAGGCTTGGAGTCGAACTTTTTAGCACGCCTCATCAGGCCATTGCGGTTTCGGCCAGAGACAAAGCTTGTTCTTGAGTTTTAGCGATCCCCAACCACAAGATCCTTGCTGAAGGAAAGTCGAAGCGCAGGATGTTCAAAGCGCGCTGTTCATCCTCAGCAAACACGGGCTTGTATGCCGCGACACAGCGCTCATACTCAGCACCTTTTCGTAGCTGAGGAATTGCATAAACGATGAAGCAACGGTCTTCTGGCTCACCATATTCCGGTCCTGCTATTGATACAGCGTAATCGAACGCAAATTTTTTCACGTCATAGAAACTACCACTTTCTTCATGTGACATCGTGTATTCAATTTTTGTCCCAGCATTAGCACGTTTTTTCATGTGCTCAGTTTGCTGAGCATTGTTCCAGCGGTGCAATTGCATACGGCTGGCTTCTTTGCCCTTCAGGACAGCCTTGGCGTTTGGCTTGTAGCCTTGCGCGATCAACGCGTCAATCCACTCGCGGACAGTCACTACTGAACCGTTGAAACGGATTGCTGAAGCTAAATGGTTTTCAGCACGTTTTTCGTTTGCATTGACTAATGGGGTCATCGTAACTTCCTCGGTTTATTCATTTTGTTGACCCAATCATTCAAGCATGAGATTGACCGCTGACGAAGTGATTACACGCTGATTTTTATCATAAAAAATGCCCATCGAGGGTGATGGGCATTAAGGGGTATCGTGGGTTTGGGAAGCCCACTTCATTGATCAGACGCTAAGCATGTGTGGCAGCGTCGAACTCGGGTGAAAACACTGGGTTAACGCGAATGACTGTAGCCATTTCGACTTTCAGATTTACCTCCACATATTCCCCGTGCTTTAGAAACTGAACTTTCTGGTCGATACGACGCATTCCAATGCCGTTAGATTGAGCCTGAACCCACCAATCAAAGTCGGGCGGGATTGTCAGAGTTAATCCGTGCCATTGGGTCATAAACACGTTACCCATTGGCTTATACGTTTTCTGAGGCTTGCACCAGAATGGAAACATCAGCTGAACTAATGCACCATTGCGTGGGTCTACAAACTCCAGGAAAACACCAAAAGGTGACTCTCCTAAGACCTTTTTAAAATCCATCCACGCAGCGTGACAGAAGGTATTATCTCTCAATACTTTAACCATTTTCACGTCGTTCATTTCATTCAGCCTTGTTGGTTTCTATGTAATTAGTAAACCATGACCTCAGCCGCTGACGAATAGCGTAAACTATATTATTTTGAATTATTTCTTTTGTGATTGGTTTTGCTTCAGGCAAAAAAATGCCCACCGAAGTGAGCGATTAAAACGGGGCAACTTAACCTTTCCCGTTGATGATCCGAATCAACCTTTCATTCTGCTCCTGTGCCAGTGCTTCCGCCATTTCCTGAACGGCTATCATACGTTTGGTTGGCATGGGCTCGCTGAACAACGACGCAGTAGCAATAGCTTCAAGATACTCAGACTTCAGCTGATTTGCCTCTGCATCAGCGATGGGGAAAGTAGGTAACGGTACGCGTTTCGCGATGGAGGTTGCGACAGATTTCTGCGTTTTCATCGCTGAATTAGTCACAACAAATAACAGGAAATATCCCGCTAAGATACCCAGGCCAATTTTAGCGATCTTTGCTTTGACTCCTTTCGCGGTCAACATGGCTATCGCTGAACAGGTAATGCCCAGGCAAATGAAAAAGAGCGCCCCACCAGAGGTAGAAGCCACTGCGGTGAATAAAGTGATCATATTTCCTCGCTTAAGTGTTGTGGTAGACCAGGATATTGTCCCCCGTAGACAACCGGTAATGAAATTTCTAATCCTCATTTTAAAAATCAAGCCCCCTCTAACTTGACAAGACCGCTAGCGAGGATATTGTTTTGATTAAAATTAATAACAAGGTGGTTAATATGGACAGTCGTCTTCGCGACCTAATCAATGATTATTTAAAACGCGTTTCTGAAGCCATTGAGTTAATGAAGCTCTCAGGGTTCGAATTGCCAATATCTAATAACGCGTGGGCAGGAAACAGCATTCCACAAAGCGGGGAGTTGCATAGTGGCATCAGGTATTTCAAACATGGTTACGGATGCGCCGTGCATTTACGAACGGGCACTATCGATTTTGATTTTGGAGAACACGGGGAATTCAATGGTTTCGATTTTTGGCGCTTATCCGGCTTTGCAAAGGACAATTTAAGCCAATATGGATTTCAAACACCTGATGAATTAAAGCAATGTTTCGACGCTGAAATAACGAAAAGCAATCTGCTTTATTCTGGTTACATTCTTTATTATCTAAATGAACAGCAATAGGCCGGAAACCGGCCTATAAAAACACATATCGCCTACTTATCCGTGAAAGAAAATAGGCATGTTTAATACTCCGTGAAAGAAAATAGGCATGTTTAATACGCCGCTGATAAAGTCCTTTTCAGCTTTCAAATCACGGTAAAACGGTGAGTGAGCCTCTGCCAGTGCCAACAACGCACCACGCTCCGGACCAAATTCATTCACCTGCTGGGTGATCTCCGCAAAAATTTTACGGACGGTTTCCAGGTGACTGGCTGGTAAGCCGTCTTCCTCCAGTAACTGAAGGAATTCCGTGAACATCACATTGCGCGGGATCGGGTTATATTCTTGAGACACATTCACCTCCTAAATGCCCTCAGGGGCGGTTGATAATGCTATTCATACACTGTATTAATTACGCGTTGTCCAGCGTGTCACGCCTTCAGGCAATGGCACTTCCACCTCGGAGAAGTAACCGGTCTGGTATTTTCTCGCTTCTGAGTTACGCGAAAAGATGTAATGCAACGCCAGTTCTTTGTTGGCAAAAGTCATCCTGGTAAAGGTTTTCACTGGTGCAATAATGCCCTCCAGACATTGATTTTCGTTGTACCCAACAGGGCAGATATCGAACCAATGAGCATGGTTGAATGGTGCTTTTGTCTTCGCAATCTTCGCTTTATTCGGATCGTCATAACGCTGAGGCAACGTCACTTCAATCACATCGACAGGGGCATCCTGGTGGAGGTGAGGACTACCAAGCAGTGTATCGATCATAGGCCTGCCGCTTTCATCGCGTAGGCTCTCTGCAAGCCACAGCGTGCTCTTAGAACGATGTGGATGTGACACGTATTCCTGTGCGTAGCGCCAGCGGACATCAAAGCTGTGTATTTCGGATACAGAGTTGCTATTCAGTGAATAGTCCAGCCCGCTGTATTCGAGATCCTTGTTCGTGCTGAACATGTTCACGTCGGGCATTTCCTTAGAGGAAAACATCCACATGTCAGCAGCCTTTGTGCTCAGTTCTTTGATGCGCCCTTCAGGGTGTTTGTAGAACGATGCATACATCTCCGCCAGACCGCTCTTGGCGCTCTCACTTTCCAGCAACTGATAGATGCAGTGTACCGATCGGCTTATAGAGCCCACGTACACAAAGTTCCATTCACTGCCTTCAATGCGGATGCCGATCGGGATCATCAAAGCTGGAACCTGGACTTGCCCACCCGTCTCATGAACGTAGTTCATCTCGTAGTAAGCTTCTTTCCAAAGATGAGACATTTCCGCCAGACGTCTTTGGTTGGCTGGGTTTAAACGATGTAGATCACCGGCTCTGCTTTCCACAAAGCTAAACGCTTCCTGTTTTTCTTCATAACTGCCAAAAGCAGCATTCAGATTCTTCCACGCCTCCGCCTCCGGCCATTCAAAAATTGTTGTTTCCGCCACATTCGAGGCGTTCAGTTTCACCCAGCTGCGTGAGCCTTCTTTGATTCCCGTTTTCGTCAGGTTGAAGTTAATGCGCTGCACCCAGATATGCGGCTCTATCCGATCATCACGCTCACCATCCGTTGGCGCAACGTACAACGATAATTTACCATTCGTGTTCACAATGAGGCGCAAAGGTGCGGCCTTAATTATGCGCGCAAAATCGACTATCTGAGGCAGCATATTCATGCCCCGGCAGGCGATCATGTCCATCACGCCCAGCAGGTTTTCCCACTGCGCTTTGTCGGCCATCGCCTCTGCCAAAGGTGCTCCACGGTTCGCTGCACGCCATGCCATGACTGTTTTGTCGATAACGGTATCTTGGTCGGCTTCATTCCCCACACGCCCTACCACCAGCGCTGCTTTCAGCAGGTCGCGAGACTTCTGCTCTGACTGACGCTCTTCTCGTAGGTACTTAGCCAACGATTTGAACAGCGCAATGTAGTAGGTGTGGTCCGAGCGCACAGCCCGAGAATAGATGTAGTGCTCCAGATGCTCAGCGGTGACCGCGTCCAGGCACAGGTAAGGCAAACGTGCGTCGTCTTCCTTCCACTGTTTGTTGTACTTTTCGATACAGACGTTGACGTTATAGTCACGCGTCACACTTCCTCTCTTGTTGCTATAACTGGTCTTGCTGACTGGCGCTTTGACATTCAACAGGCCGTCTTTGATAAAGGCTACAGCTACGTTGCGGTCGTCTTTAAAGTCCACGGTAAAACTAAAGGAACCATAGGAACGATCGTCATTTTCTTTGGCTGCACCTGGCGCAGTCTCTGGGTTCGCCAGTGAATGCCATTGGCACATCACACGAGAGCCGCTACGTAGGTGACTGTTTGCCCATTCGATGAAACCAGCCAAGGATGGATACTTTTTATTTTCTGGGTTACTCAGCATGCCTGTACCGTCAGCATCATGAATGAAGCGGCAATGTTGCTCTTGGAATTTCATCGACACAAAATTCAGACCCAGACTCCGGTCGTAGAAATCACCAAATAGTTGTTCCCGATGGTCAAGCCCACAACACATAATCAGGAAACGTTTGTAGTGCAGTGCCATGCGCTCATGCGCCTTCAGCCGATCAGAATAAGCGACGTTTTGGAATTTAATTTGTTCCCCATCCATCCCCCGGAACAAGCGCTCTTGCTCATCCCGAGACGGGAACAGCATGTTCGCACCCAGGTGAGACTCCACAGGGGACACGATGCGATACAGGTTTTCGCCGTCGCGAACCATCAAGAATACCTTGGCATTCTCGCTGTTATTAATAAGGTTTTCCATACGGTCTTTGTAGTCGATATAGCGGCGAGTCGTTGCCATGACCAGTACGCAGCGCGGCGAAGGGAAAATTTGATCCACCAGCGCATGGGTATTGCACAGCGCTTGATAGAACTTGTCCAGGTCACCAAAGTCGAACCAGTCACTTAAGTCGTGGTAGATGGCCAACTCTTCATCGACCATCAATTTCTGCTGAACAAAGGTCAGAGGCTCATTGCTGGGAGCGGACTGCCCTTTACGGATCACCTTCACGTTGACGTCTTTGCCAATATAGAGATCTAAAGACTTGATACCGTCCATCAGTTTGTCAACCTGAGAACGCGCATCTTCTGTTGCAGCCAGCTGCGCCGCTGCCATTTCGGCAAAATAAGGCACCACAGCCTGAACTGCCGCTGTAATTTCGATATTACGCTCTTGGATCCACTCGGATTGGATTGTCGCTATTTGATGGTTTTGCTCGGCCGCATCACGCATGTTCTTGATATCGGCTTCAGTCACGCCCGCTGCAATAGCATTACCCACCGAGCCTGTAGCCAGGCGAATAGCGTTATTACTGATAGCAGGCATGGTGCTCGCACTTACACCTTTCTTTGCGGCTTTTTGCTCAATACGTTCTGTCACAATAGCTTTCATCGCCTCAGGGTTAGCGAGAGACTTCGACAGAGATTGAGTTAGATCGGTAACACGCTGCTGGCACAATGCGACTTCAGCATCACGGATCTGACGCGCATCATCAGCGAATACAAAAAGCTCAACAAAGTCATTAAACAAGAATCGGTGCTCTTTGACAGTTCGCTTAACACTGTGAGAAACGCCGTCTTTGTCTACTGTGACAAAGGTTGCGTATTGCTCGTAGTGCTTCGGATGTGCGCGGAGGATGACGGTATGAAGCTGATTTTCAACCCAACGTAGGGATTCGATGAGAAGTACCTCATCCATCAGGATAGCTTCTTCTGGGATATCCTGCATTGCGCGCCAATATTGCCCGCTTTGAAGTGAGTTGAAACGCTGGATACGTTCGACGTGTTCTTCACGAACTACAATGCCTGTCATGGCTCTGCCCTCAATTGTGATTCATTTTCTATTACTATCTTTACACGTAGTGAACAGCTGACGAATAGGTCACAGGCGCACAGAAAGACATATTTGAATAGGGATAGAGGGATCTGACCAGCGCATGTTTGCAGGGCGAAACCACCTTCATTCACCTGCATGTTTGCAGGAGGAAACTCCGCCCCATCGTTACGCGTCTGCGAAAAACAGCATACTTGCAAGGGGTAAAATCAGCTCCTACGCTGCATGTTTGCAGGGGAATAGCATATTTGCAGGGGGTAAACTCAGCCCCTCCGCTGCATGTTTGCAGGGGAATAGCATATTTGCAGGGGGTAAACTCAGCCCCCTCCGCTGCATGTTTGCAGGGGAATAGCATATTTGTAGGGGAATAACACTGCCGTTCCGCTGCATCTTTGCACGGGAATAGCATATTTGCAGGGGAATAACACTGCCGTTCCGCTGCATATTTGCAGGGGAATAGCATATTTGCAGGGGAAATTCCCTGCCGTTCCGCTGCATGTTTGCAGGGGAATGCATATTTGCAGGGGGAAACTCCAGCCCCTCCCCTACATGTTTGCAGGGGAAAAGCATATTTGCAGGGGAAATTCACTGCCGTTCCGCTGCATGTTTGCAGGGGAATGCATATTTGCAGGGGGGAAACTCCAGCCCCTCCCCTACATATTTGCAGGGGAAAAGCATATTTGCAGGGGGGAAACTCCAGCCCCTCCCCTACATGTTTGCAGGGGAAATTCACTGCCGTTCCGCTGCATGTTTGCAGGGGAATGCATATTTGCAAGGGGATAAACTCAGCCTACTACTGCATGTTTGCAGGGAAAAGCATATTTGCAGGGGGGATATAACTGCCGTTCCGCTGCATGTTTGCAGGGGAACAGCATATTTGCAAGGGGATATAACTGCCCCTCCGCTGCATGTTTGCAGGGGAACAGCATATTTGCAAGGGGATATAACTGCCCCTTCGCTGCATGTTTGCAAGGGAATAGCATCTTTGCAAGGGGATATAACTGCCCTTCCACGACATGTTTGCAAGGGAACAGCATGTTTGCAGGAGGAAATCACGGTTCCTCAATAACATGTTTGCAGGGGGACGCATACGCCCTGGAATATACTTAATCCAGGTCGGTATTTTTCAACAAATCTGGGTCACGCGAATTGATTGAGAAAAAAACTTGTCGCTTTCCTTTCGACACCCTATAGCCTTCAGTGTACTTGAGGTATTTGACGTCTTCTAATAACTTCATTGCCCTTCTAACCATTTCAAGTTGCTTATAAGGGTCTGAGCGCATATTTAAACGCTTCATCAACCTTTCAAATGAGACTATCTGCACCCTATTCTCACTGTTTGGCAACCCTTCAAGAAAAGCATAGATAGCCTTTGCCACTTCATTTCTTTTGATCGCAGGGAATACCTTCAGCTTCAGAACGCGCTTGTAGTCCATTTTGTACAAGTCACTTAATTTTGGATTGAATTCCAAAATAACTTCGTTTGCAGCTGTATCCACCCTGGAGAAATTCAACAAGTGAGTTGTAGCACTAATCAAATCATCGCCAGTATCTTTGTACACAGATATTGAAGTGGATGTAATTTTTCGAAGTGATTTAGCGACCCTTTCTTTCAGGATTTTGTTAATTTGCCTTGTGTTGTAATCACACATCTTTGCAAAATCACTGAAGGGAAGCACAACTTTATTGTCTACCATTGGATATTCACTGAGTGACTGAATTATTGAAAGCCAGATACGAAAGTCTGTATCCATATCTAATTTAGGCCCAGATATGGTGACTCTGTCATAACCTTCGCTATTAACAATCTCAAGGTTTCTCAGCTCTTCCGAAGCATCCATCACCCTGCTACCAACATTTTTCTTTTCCCTGCTACTAACGGGACTAAAAACACTAAGCCTAAGCAGTGAGATAGGTTGAATCGATCGCGTATCTGTTGATGATATGTAATCAATTTCGCCCGTCGTCTTGTTTTTTACTTCCACAGACAGGCCTAAATCATTAATATCCTTAGCCATAGTTATTCCTAAAATATTATTATTTGTTAACAGGCATTTTGAGCCTTTGCATATTTGCAGGGGGATGTATAACATGTTTGCAGGAGGAAATCAGCATATTTGCAAGGGAAAAATGCATGTTTGTAAGCTGATCTTGCATGTTTGCAAGGGGAAATAACATGTTTGCAAGGGAATTTAACTCTGCAACTGGTTGAAAATAAAATAAAATATCAACCTTAGATCACTTAGTTGTTTTTAGTTATTTAAGATCACAATAGATCCAATTATTAGATCACTCCTGTTAATAACGGGGATAACTTCCTTACCACCCTTCAATTTACTTTAAAAACTCTAAATGTATTTCCATTGGGAAAAATAATTTCAAATCCTACTTTTTCACTCCGCATCTCTATTAAAAACCGATGCCTTTCCGTCCCTAGAAATCAGTGGATTATTCAGTAATAACTCCTTTCCTTCATTCTTGCATAAATCAAAAACCACCTTTAATTGATTGATTTTAAAGATTAACTATAAGGATTTGGTTTCCTTTATTTGTCCACAGCCGGAAGTAACATATACATGTTTGCAGGGGAATGATTTGCATGTTTGCAAGGGAAAATATGCATGTTTGCAGGATGATCTTACATACTTGCAAGGAGAACTTACATATTTGCAGGAGGAAACAGCATGTTTGCGGGGGAAAAATGTTCTATAATACTTTGATAGTATTAATCAATCTCGCCCTTAGATCCCTTAGGTCTTTTTAGATCAGTTATTAGATCAAAAGATCCAATTATTAGATCATCCCTGTGAATAATGGGTATAACTATTTGAAAAGCGGACATCTGGAATGCAATCCGCTTAAAGTTTAAGTAGCCACACGGGATCGAATTTATTTAAAAAGCAATATTTTTTGCCAGACCAAAAACAAAATCATTAGTGAATGTAAAATCACGCCACACCAGGCAACCATCCGCATCACGAATTTCTACCTGAGTTGATGTCTTACTATAACGAATGATCTCAATAGTCTTTCCAGACAAACCACCAGCTCTGATCAATGCTTCTGTAACCTTCAGACCTTCTTGTTGACGAAGGTCATATGCATTGTCATCCGATTCAGTGGAACCCTGTTCAGCACGGGCAATTTGAGCCTCAGCAGAGCGAAACAGGTCAGCCAATTCTTTCCCTTTATTTCGCTCTACACCTGCAAAAACTTCTTCTAAATACGTCATATTTTACCCTTGTGACCAATTTGAAATGATCGTGCTTGTGAAACCAACGATCTCTTTTGAGATCACTTCTTCGGCTTGGAATACTTCGATGCAAATTTCTTTAGAGCCAGAAGCGAGTTCTACCCGACACAATGGAAACGTACCCATAATGTCCCGCTTAAGCTTCGCCAAAAGCTCGCTAAGTGATTTTCCAGGGATCTTTGGAGCTAAGTGAGCAGGAACTGAAACTTGCAGGCAAATCGCCTCAGGGGCGTTACAAGCGCTATCACACATCAAACTCATCGTGCCATAACCGACCAGTGAACGATGATAGAACACCGCTTCACGGGTAGCAGACTCGTGATTGGAGATCAGCGCATAACCATTTTTTTCCAATTCTAGATAGTCGCTATTAGCAATACGCTGAGAGTAGTCCTCACCCCAGGATGCATTATTACGGCCTTCAAAACGGGCATGGTGATAGTGAGACTTTAAAAAAGCATAATGCTCTTCACGGGAAGACATGGGAATGTGTGAGTAATTCATCAGTGTTTATTCCTTTGCGTATCAGACTTTCAGTATCAAGCCTCCCATGCAGCTGACAAAGGGGTAAACACAACGGAAATCGAAAAACAAAGTTAGTTTGTGGAAATGGGTGGGTAATCCCACCCACTGAAATTACTGGCCGACGTTGGTTAACACTTCACGAATGCGATCAATGGTGGTTTGGGCTTTATCATCCCCCACTCCCGCCCCCCTATTGTGAATTTCGGCCGCAATATGACACACTTGGTCAATGACCATTTCAGGAACTGCCTTCACCACACTTTCCGGACGTGCTAATACGAGATTCATTTCGCAAACAGTGACACCAGCACGACGTGCCATAGCTTCACGTTCACCTGCCGCTACACGCAGATCGTCAATCGATTGCAGCATCGCTTCATTATCTGGCTTACACCCCAGTTCATCGGCAATCTCTTTAATGCATTGCGGAAGCACATCGTCTGAGAAGTGCTGAAGCCGGAACTGGATCAGCGCCAGCTGTTCATCCGGTGTTAAGCTCACGCCTGCCCCCCAGAATGAAAGGCGATTTTTCATGTCCACGAGTCGGGCATGGTTGGTCAGAATATTGGCGTTGCGGGTACCATCAACATCAGGCCCAGCATTCGTTTTTTCAGGTGTCGGATTCATGAAAACCTCATTTTCGGAATGGGTGAATTTCTCAACTACAGTTGCACTTCAACATGAGTTGCTGAAATGTCATGTCGGACATTTTCACTACTTTCTCAGGCACTTCAGCACCGAGACTCTTCAAGTGTGCTCTCAGTTCGTCCCGCTCCTTCATCGTTTCAATCAAGAGCCGAGACACCTGTGCTGACCACTCTGGCCGCATGTGGACTGGCGACTCCGGATAATTGTTCCAGTGCGCCATCATGGTTAAAGCCACGCGCAATGTGTCGCGTTCGAAAACCGAGAGTGACTTAACGCAGATCCCCGGAGGGAATTTTTCCGCCTTAATTAATTTAAGATAGTTAATTTGAGGCCGATTGTTTGCCAGGCTCATGATGCCTCCGTAAAAAAGCAGGTTTTGTGATAATAACGTCCACATCCATGCAACGATTGTCCTGACACATTTGCGCCTGACTTTTGTCGTAGAGCATCAACGCGACACGCTCGCCGGGCAGAGGCAGATCTTTTTCTGCCGGGATCTCACCCACTACATCAATACGGACGGTACTTTTGTTACTGTACAGGCTTAACCCGTCACGTTTTTCAATATCGACTCGGTATTCAGCGATGACAGAATCGGTTTTCTCCTGGCTGGGCATCAATTCGAACCCAGCGATCAGAGCGCCCCCTAACACCATAATCAACGCACCATCTAACAACACATCGGTCATATTCGTTTTCATCATTCATATCCTGTATGAATAGTAAACTTCAATACTGACTCAACTTGTACTGCCGACGAAATTAAGCGTTTCACGCTGCCTCCTGAACGAAGCGCTCCATTGTTCTCACCACGAGACGGAAGTGTTTGCTTAGCGCAACAGGGTCCCGCCCAGCCATTTTGGTGATGGGATCGGAGTCATGCTTCAGCATCAAGCCATCATCCAGTCGCCACAGCATCCGCAGATACTCCAGTTTCAGTTGATTGACGATCACTTCTCTCAGATGCTGAGAGAGCCCCTGGCAGCTTGTAATTGCATTACGACGAGTATGTTGATGGTAACGACGAAAAGCGCGCTCAGTGGACGTGCCGGACTTACTCAGCTTCAACGAGCACCAAGCACTGGTATGCCCGATCACGAAAACCGAAAGTGTGTTTTTGGCCCTATTTTTCTCTTGCTGCATGGATAGTTCATCCTCGCGCGTCAAAGATGCACGGATCCATTGACCGGTTGAGGTCTGATTCGCCAAGTGCCACTGCATGGTGAATGCCAGATTAGCCCACCAGCGTAGACGGATGATACTGGCGTTCACTTTGTTGGCGATCAGAAACTGATAGCGTTCCGTCGTTAGTACACGCAGGTCTTTACGAGACGCAATCCCATCCATTGTCTGATGGCCGTTTAAGCCCAGGCTGCGATAAGTTTGGCCGCGCTGCATCATGCGGTTGTACAGTGCTGACTTTCCTTTGCACAGGGAAACTGCACCGAAGCGCAGATAAAATTGAGCAGCACTGCCGGAGGTGTATTGCCCAGCCAATACCGCTTCACGCAGTCGAGGATATTCCTCCCAAATGATGAACTCAGCAGCATCCGCGTCGATGGTCACTTCACTGTCCTCGCTGAAGCTAACCACGCGACGTTTTCCGTTCGGCGTATTGATAATGCGGCTGGCACGCTCATCGTCGGCACCGTTAAAATAGGCCATTTCAGCGATGGGATCAGCCAGGCCATCCATACCGGAATCATTACCAAACTGCCCGACCTTGACCCACAATGCTTTGGGCATAGGGGTCTTTGGGGTGACAGGCATTTCAGGCTCATCTTCCAGTAAGTCGAGCTCACCTTTTGCCCAGACGCGGCGATAGATTTCCAGAGCATGAAACGGTTTTTCGTTAAAATGGTGGAATGACCACATGAAGTCTATATGGATTAACGCAACCTCACTGACAATGCGAAATTGAGGTGACGCCATGCGGCGGTTGTGGGCGGTGTTTTCCAGTTCGCCCGATCGAAGTTTATCGGCTACATCCTCAGCACGCAGCTGCTCAACGTAGTCCATACTGCAACAAACATGCAGCAGGCGCTCCAGGAAGCGCGGTGAATAGACATCAGGCTGAACCTTGATGAAGCCTCCAGCATACAAGGTGCGACCCACAGGATGCCTATCTTCCCACGCATTGCGACGCTTGGACAAAAATCGCTGAATACGGTTGAGCCCAGCCATGTAACCGTGGCGATCGTCATCAGAACGCAGAAGGTTTTCCATTGATTTATCGAGACCGACCGCCTGGCAAGCCCAACATCCAAACCGGCTCCCACAGGCTTCACTGGATTTTTTCTCAGAACCCGACCAAACACATTCCCCTGTTGCGGCCTTGTAGAGCTCAGCGGTGTCGTTGTTGCTGTCCAGGTAGCTCGGCAGCAGATACTTAGAAGCGCTTCCGGCGCTTAGCAGAAACTCCCACACGTCGCCCTGTAACCAATGCCTGATGGGGTACAATTCGCCGCCTTCTTTTGTGATCTTAACCTGACTCGCATTCCCGCCTTTTAAGGCGATGTTTTTGGCTCGGATAACGCCCTCTGCATCGCGGCTTCCCAGCAGCAAACAGACGCGTTTACCCACGGATTTTGGCAGGCTTTTCACGTATGCCGTTTTGGCGCGTTTGGCCGCAAAAATCTTCAAGTCGTTGGAGCACTGACGCACTGAGCTGTTGGTGAACGTGGGCAAGCCACGCCCCGTCAGTATCCGCCCCGTCCAGCTGGAGGTGAGCCCCGGTTTTGCGAGAACAATAGACAGCGGCAGGTTTTCTTGATCGATGAACTTTTCAAGCGCAGCCAGTTTCTGATCGGCGAGCCAGCGTATCTCAGGGTTTTCAATGCCAGTATCGGTATGCAAAAGGTAATGGTGTTGGCTAATAGGAATTCCCGCGCGAACAGCGCGCACCAACGCCATGAGGAATAAGTGCAGGACAATTTCGGAGTCTTTACCGCTACTCCAGGCGAGGGAGATCGTCCAATTATCAGCAAGGGCTTGGTAGATAGAAGCTGTGCCATTATGGATGAGATCAGCCATGCTGACTCCACGACTGGCATCACGATAGTTCAGGTCGGCATCTTCCTTCAGTGTTTGCCATACGGCCTGCCACTTATCCGCTTTTAAGACTGATATGGAAGGTAGTTCCGGATTTTTAAAGTTGAAGGAATGCTGCATAAATCACCTGTTATTTGTTTTGTTTACAGGATATTTTCTCATGAGGCAGACAGCTGACGAAGTAATGAGCGCTAAAAACAATTCTTTAGCTAGATAATTAAATTTATAATATTCTGTGATAAATTAGACTAAAACCTAAAAGGTTATCTCATGTGGCAAATTGAACTGGAAAGTATAATTAAGAAATTGGATTCAGATTACGAAATTGCGAAGGAGGAAACATTATGCTGTTCAGGGGCAGCTTATTGTGCTTTTGAAGCAAATACAGAAACCTTCAAATATGCAATTGGTTTTATAGAAAGATTTTTTTCGAATAGCAAATTCTTCACCTACATCCTAACATCCTATGAAAATCAAGAAATAATTAATCAGTATATTTCTAATGATGAAAGTAAAGACATTTCATTCGTAATTAAAGGGGCTGACATTTATAATAATTGTAACTGCCTACGCAGCCACCGAAATATTATTAGCCTTAGCTTTATCAATGAGCATAAAGAAAAAACAAAATGGAAATGCCATCATGGCGGCTCTTATGCATCTTGGTTGAGTGGTGCGCACGAAAGAATTGATGTAGCAACATATAACTTGCAACAAATAAAGTTAATTAAAAACAAACTTGAGTTATTTGATTTTATAGAAAAACGATATTACTATCCGAATGAAACATCAAGTGTTAATGATAATAAAATAACACAACATAAAGACAATTATAAGTATTACCATATTTTAGATAGTATTATAAAACAATTCAATAGGGATAAACCGAACGATCTAACAGAAAGAAATGTCGATATCGAATCAATTTCTCAGGAATACAATGCCAATGGAGTGAAGCTAAAACTGGTTGACGCACAGTTTGCCCGGTATAGCTTGTTATCTATTAATGAGTTTACTAACATAGAAAACGACGGTCCGTTTGGTGCTGTGTTTGACAGTCGAATAAATAAGAAATTGCAAATTAATACTTCTCCAAAGTTATTAAATATATTTAAAGAGTTGATCTCCTGTAACTTTTTAAAAAATCTAGCATTAAAGCCAATGGGTATCATTGACGTAGGTTTCGGATTGGAATCTATAGAACGAGGCGCCCCTCTTGGTGCATCAATAAAAATGCTACCTTCATTATCTTGTTTTTATGGTGTGATATATAATGATAAATTAATAGTTTCACACAACAAAGAAAAGCAAGAAATAACATTTGAAGAATTAAGGGATGATTACAATCTATTGGATGACGGCTGCGTTGTTACTCAAGTTATTCACATTAAATATTTTATAGTCAAGAATGTGGAGAATACTTCATTGAGCATCTAGATCATGAGTATATTTTATATGATTCATCTGAATATACATTAAAAGAGGAAAAACCTGAACAAAAAGGCAGTGTAGATAAAATAAAAACATTTAAAATTGACAACTCGAAAATTCCTTTTTTCTATAAGCATAAAGGTAATTACTTGCTACTCATAATTCTTGAGCTATATTTTATGAATAAAGAATTATTGCGAGAGTATTTTGAAGAAGTAAATAAGAACAAATAGATAAGTTTAAAAAAAGCCAGAATACCCTGGCTTTGGTAACATTCAATATTCTTCAAACTGTGGTCCGGTGTAGTTGTCAAATCGCGACCACTGGCCGTTGAAGGCCAAACGAACCGAGCCGATAGGCCCGTTACGCTGCTTACCCAGGATAATTTCGGCTACCCCTTTGTGCTCGCTATTCTCGTTGTAGACCTCGTCACGGTAGATGAACATGATGAGGTCCGCATCTTGCTCTATCGAACCCGACTCGCGCAGATCCGAGTTTACGGGTCGTTTATCTGCTCGTTGCTCCAGTGAGCGGTTAAGCTGCGATAAGGCCACCACGGGTACCTGTAGTTCCTTCGCAAGCGCCTTCAAAGAGCGGGATATTTCTGCTATTTCCTGTGTTCGGTTGTCTTTCAACGCCGGAACCCGCATCAACTGAAGGTAGTCCACCATGATCAGGCTCAAACCACCGTTTTCACGAAACACTCGCCGTGCCCGCGATCGCAATTCAGTCGGAGTTAGGCCGCTGCTGTCGTCGATATAGACGTTTCGTTTTTCCAGCAAAATGCCCATCGTGCTTGAAATACGAGCCCAATCTTCGTCATCCAGTTGGCCCGTCCTGATTTTGGTCTGGTCAACGCGGGACATGGAAGCCAGCATACGCATCATGATTTGTTCACCTGGCATCTCCAGGCTGAAAATCATCACAGGCTTGTCCTGTGTCATCGCTGCGTTCTCACAGATGTTCATCGCAAAGGTGGTTTTACCCATTGAAGGGCGCGCTGCGACGATGATCAGGTCGGACTTTTGGAGTCCGGCTGTCTTTTTGTTCAGATCGGTGTAACCCGTATCGACGCCTGTCACCCCGTCATGCGGTGTTTGGTACAGCTGCTCGATGCGCGTTACAGTTTTCTCCAGAATGGCATCAATGCCCATCGGCCCGCTGTCTTTATTAGTTCGAGCCTCTGCAATCTGGAACACACGGCTTTCGGCCAGGTCCAGTAATTCAGCACTATTCCGACCCTGGGGATCGTAACCCGCATCCGCAATATCATTGGCCGCAGTGATCATTTCCCTCACTACGGCACGCTCACGCACGATGTCGGCGTAGGCTGTGATGTTAGCGGCGCTTGGGGTATTTTTCGACAGTTCGGCCAGATAGGCAAAGCCACCGACCAAGTCAAGCTGGTTGTGTTGCTCCAGTGCTTCAGCAAGTGTGATCAGGTCAATCGGTCGGCTTGATTCCACCAGCCGTTGCATCATGGTAAAAATACTTTTGTGGGCACGGGTAAAGAAATCCCCTTCCACAACACGTTCGCTCACCAAATCCCAGCGTTCATTGTCCAGCATCAGACCGCCAAGAACGGATTGCTCCGCTTCAAGTGAATGGGGAGGCATTCGAAGACCAGCCAGACGCATATCTTGTTCAGTGGCGATCGTGGACGAACGTTGATTTTTCTCTTTCATCACCGGCCTCACAGCGTGTTTCGTTGCGCGATTTGGCGTTCACATTCAGCCGCCAAGGACGGGTAATGCTGTGCAATTGCAGAATACAGTTGCTGGCTCATGCAAGAGGCTTCACGTTCCTGCCCAGAGCTACGATACGCATTTTCTTTATCGTGATCGTAGTTGCTGAGCAGCTGTCGAACGTAATTCACTTTTATGCGAGCCAGAAACGCGTCGGTGTTTTTGCCTTTTCGGCGAATGGAATGGCCTTTCCCCAGCGCGCGCGGCTTACAGCCTCGGCTTTCATAGTGGGAGATAGCTAACGTTTCCAAGGAAGCGTCATCAATGACGCGGATGGTGATTTTAGGCAGGATAGGCAGTGCGTGATCCATAAAACCTCCGAGCTGCCGTGACGTTATTTTTTTATTGAACGGCACGGGCGGTGTAGTGAAGTGAGATAAAAAAGGCCGGAGAACCGGCCTAATCTTGCGAAGACAGCGCGTTGGTTTATGCCTCAGCGTCGCCCTCGCCTTCACCGTCATGAGCCTCAGTGGCTTCTTCATTGCCCTCGCCTTCACCGTCATGAGCCTCAGTGGCTTCTTCATTGCCTTCGTTTTCAGCCTCAGCAGCTTCTTTCGCCGCCTGTTCGGCTTCCTCTTCCAGCTTGGCCGCTTCTACATCGCTCAGCGCTGCCATCAGCTGGCGGGCAACTTCAGGGGACAGACGCAGCACCACTTCTTCCGGCACGGTCTCAGCGATTTCAATCTGGTTTTCGTGCTCAGCCGTTGGTGCGGGAGGGATCTGCGAGCGCAGCTGATCCAACGTCGGCAACAGGCTTTCGAAGGTTTTGCGCACGACTTTTGGTTTCACCTTGGCTTTCTTCGGCGAAGACACATAGCGCGCGGTGACGCGGTTTTTACCTGCTTGCTCGGCTTTAGCCAGAGAAGCCATCAGGATGTCGAAAGCGTCACGGTCGGTGCCTTGGCAATCAGTGATCACGTCAATCGCAACATCACCGGACACTTTATCGTCTCGTACCAATTTTTTAATGCGCTCTTCGGCTTTAGCCAGGATCAGGCTGCGACGAACGGTTACGCCGGACAGACCCAGACGACGAGCGATAGAGTCGATTTCGTGGCCCCAATCAACCAGACGGCGGAAACCTTCAGCGCGCTCAATCATCTTCAGGTGCTTGGTGTTGGCGCTTTCGATCATGTTGAAGACTTCTTCGTCCTTACCGCCTTCGAACTCTTCAATGATCAGCTTTTCAAATACTGCACCTTCAGCGATAGCGGCCATCAGGCCGGTGAAGCGGTGGTGACCGTCGATGATTTTCAGGCGAGTCACACCGTTCACAACAACCACTTTAACGCGGATAGCCGGGACGCTGCTCGGGTGGTTCAGGTAGGCGTTCTTGAACATCTCTGCGCGCTCTACATCAACCTCACGCAGGTTCAGGCCTTCTTCAACGTACAACCATGAGACGCTGACCGCGTACACGTTGTTTCGACCAACGTTCAGCTCTTCAAACAGCGCGCTGTTTGCAGCTGTTTTGCGCTCTTTGGATACGAAGTCGCTCAGACCACGCAGCGTGGATGGGGCCTTGTCCATCTGACGCATGATAGCGCCCAGATTGCCCATCAGCTCGTTGTCACGGGAAGCTTGGAAGATTTGTTGTACGTTGATAGTCATGATAGTTACTCCGCAAATTGTTATTGGTTGTTTACGTGTTTGTGCTTACTTCTGAATCCAGTTAAACACGGCGTGTACCGGTGACGAATAGCAAATGCGGAAAAAAATAGTCTTTTTTCGATTGTTTTTTTATCGATGGGAAATGGGCGTAAAAAAAGCCAGTATTGCTGGCCTTTGGTTGGAGAGTTCCGTTACTGTGAGTTGGCTTTCGCTTCCGTCATGATTTTGTTCATTGCAGCGGCAAGCTGCTCGCTTTCACCTTCGGTGTAATCCGGCCAAGGAACGAAAGGACGATTTGTTTTGTTCAGCAAAGAGAAACCTGTAGGGCACCGCCATTGCATTGGAGTCGTTTGACCTTCAGTGAAGTTAACCAACATCAGTTCTTGCTCGCAAGTGACATCTTTCACACCACCGATCTCAATCAGGCGGGTGCTCATTATCCCAAAATGTTCATCTGCAAACTTCAAGTGGTCATAGGCCGCAAATGTGCTGTAAAGGCCGACCCACAGAAGGATCTGGATATTAAGGATAGTGCCTATCTGTCCGAGAGTTTTTTCTTTCATGGCTTTGCGTAATAAAAGCGCGGCACCAAACAGCAAGTACAGGCCACCAGCCAGGAAAAGCCATACAGGTAAATTGGAGCCTGATTGGTCCACCTGTTCAGAGCCTGCATCCATCAATGATTTGATGAATGGAGCAAGGAGCAAGAAGAAAGCCGGAACATAGAATAGCCAAGTCAATTTTACTTGTCCGATAGCTGCTATACGTTTTTCCTTGTCAAGGCTCGCTTCTTCTAGCACAACTTTCATTGTTTTTGCGAAGGAAAATATCGCTGCGATCATAAATAGGACCGTCATTATTAAATACATTTACTCTCCAAAACTCAGGAATACATACTTTGAAGCAATGGTACAATGTTAATAATTAAAATAGTAATTAATTCAGTCGCAAATTGAGGGGCATTTTCAGGTAACGGTAAATGAACTGCCACCCTTCCCCGTGTGGTGTACGGTAATCCAGGCGCGGTAGATGCTGCTTTGCATCGTGTTGATTATAGTTTTTCGATGCAGTATTGAATTGGAAAAAATGCGCGAGCTCATGCGCTACCAGCGCCCGAAGATGGTCTAGTCGGTTAATGGAATAAAATGAGCCAATTTCCTTATCCTTGCAAACATGCGCGTACTCGTGAAAGTAGCATGCAAACATGCGCAGGCCGTATATTTCGACCAAATCCGTCTCGAAGATGAGTAACCAGTACTGAAAGGTTAGGTGCTAATATAGTACCTAACCTTTATTTTCAATGTGTTATGTGAATATTCGCGTGCTGATGGTAATTCAAGGGGCACCAATGGCACATGTACATTTCATGTATATTTCATGTAATTCTCGTGGTTATTATATTTGGCAAAAGTCATATGTAGGAAAGCTAATTCGATTTGACTTGAGAACTAGAGATCTACAAATCGCTCATAAACGTTCAAAAATTCTACTTAGTACTTTTCATCGATTAAAAAAAGAATGCACTGATTTTGATGAGATCAGAGCACATTTAATTAATGAACGAGATATGTTCATCGAAGAAGGGATTCATTTAGAGGCAAACTACATTTATTGGATTAATAGCGGGAATTTACCTAGTAGACAGCAGAATGATAGCCGCTTTCAAGCTAAAGGGCATAAAATTAGCCAAGTTGCTGATGAGTGGTACAACGAAATGAAATCTGAATGGAGGCCATTAACATTTAAAGGTAACAAGGCTGCGATTGATTATTTAATTAGCCTATATGGTGATAAAGATATTCAATCATTTAACAAACCAAAGGTAGCTAGTTTTAAAAAGGCTTTAAAGAATAAGTATAAGTCTGAATTCTCTAGCCAATCCATGTTTAAGAAAGTATCAGCTCTTTTTAGCTTTGCCGCTGATAAAAGGGATTATATTACTAAAAATCCTTTTAGTAATATGGGATATAAGAAGATTAAAAAAATTAACCCTAGAATCTCAGTATCCACTGAATCACACAAAAAAGTACTTGAACTTATAGAGCACAAATCTCATCTG
This sequence comes from Providencia sp. PROV175, assembly GCF_032707045.1. Classification (NCBI taxonomy): domain Bacteria; kingdom Pseudomonadati; phylum Pseudomonadota; class Gammaproteobacteria; order Enterobacterales; family Morganellaceae; genus Providencia; species Providencia sp. PROV175. The sequence continues at coordinate 221,006 of NZ_CP120534.1, read as the reverse complement.
TGGTGGCTTATACAGGTACTATATTACACAGGTATGAGAGTGACCGAATGTATACAGCTAACAGAGCAGGATTATGTATACATTGCGGATAAAGGACAAAAGATAGCTTGTATAAGTGTTAATGATAGGGATGGTAAGAGGATTAAAAATTCAAGTAGTATAAGAACTATACCAATTCATAAAAATTTACTTCAAAGCGGAATTATGGATGAGAAGCCTGTATTTCCATGGGCTGTTCATAATCCAGTATCTAATGCTGTAGCAAACCTATTTAAAAAAATAGATGAAAAGCATAGCCCACATGACTATCGATACGCTATGAGTGATAGGCTAAGAGATATATCAGACCTTCCCGACCATATAAGGTTTAGCATACTTGGTCACAGTAGTAGTAGTATGACTGATAGCGTATATAGAGGGAAAGAGCCTATTTTTCTGATGAAAGAAGCAATTGACCGAACTTAGCCATGTTGTTCCAACATAGCTAAGTTTTTACCATCAGCACGCGAATATTCACATAACACATTGAAAATAAAGGTTAGGTACTATATTAGCACCTAACCTTTCAGTACTGGTTACTCATCTTCGAGTACTATCAGTACTGGATCCTAATCCAAAAAAATTAGTTATTACAATGAATTACAATTCATACTCACATGCTAATGAGTTTAGTTTTACATGAATATTACATGATTATATCAGGCTCCAGTACTGATATGGTAGCGTTATGATAAGTACAAAACTGAAGTTCACTGTGTTCTCGCGACAAAGTTACTTGCCTTTAGTACTCGAATTATTTTGGGTCAGGGGGAATATACTGATTTTATGAATACTTAAAGTAATCCCTTACTGAAGTAAAAAATGATGAGCTTTTTATATCATTGAAGTAAAAGTTCAGTATACATAAATAGTAAATTTTGGTAATGAATTTTAAACAATATATTTAATATATCTATACTTTAACAAAGTGGAGTATATAATTCATCTTGCTATTGTTAAAGAATTAAATATCCACTTTGGAGATTAAATTAATTAGTATTAATGGGGGTTAATAAAACTGATGAAACTAATTCAGTGTTTAATAGAGGAAAAACAAATAAATAAACTGTATTTATTAGTGCAATCTATAAATCTATTCGAACATCTATAGTAGATAGTAATTTATTAATATGTATATCTACCGTATCTAAACACTTAACAGGTAGTACTGTATTATCAAGTAATATAGGTAACTCAGTACATCCGAGAATTAAATTTAACACATGCCTAGGAATTCATTTAAATTTTATCCATTATAAAACCCAATATATTTAACTCTATTAAAATACTTATCACTGTTAAAACATTAAGACATACTTTACTGAGTTCAAATAAAAAACCATATAGAAATATAATTATTAAAATTTAAATGCAAAATATTCGATATAATCCACAATGAAAAATTCATTTCTATTGATGCTATAAAATCAGCATATCAAAAAATTTCATCTTTAATATGGTTTAAAATAGATAAAAGTCAAAAGGTTATTGTAACACTTATCTTCTATTGATAAAATGGGAGTATTTTTACGTTAAATTAACTGAATATTAACACCAATGAATAGAGCAAAGTAAATTTAAAAGTTAACTTCTAAAAATATCATTTATTCATAACTAGTCAATCTTATTTTTTTTATAGCTTGTGATTCACTTTAAAATAATAAAAATAGTGAATATTATTAAACAAAAAAACACTAAAGATTAATTAAATTTCCTATGTTAGCAGGGCTAACATTATTAAAGATAGATAATTTCTTACTGATATTGCTAGTATGCAAATGCTAGATTTCAATAAGAGATAAAAATCAAATTTAATAAAAGAGGTTATTATGAAATATAATTTTGATGAGATTATTGATAGGAAAGATACAGATTCTCTAAATTATGATGGTTGGAGGCAGTACATATTTAAAGATGATAAGAACGCAAAATATAATTTTGATGATGATGAATTTATCCGTATGTGGGTTGCTGATATGGATTTTTCAACTCCTCCAGAAATATTGAATTCATTAAAAGAAAGATTGGACCGAAAAATACTAGGATACACTAAGGTCTATAATGATGAATATTATCAAATATTTGAAAACTGGTGTAAAAGAAAATATCAATGGGAGATAGATAGAAATGAAATAGTTATATCTCCTGGGATTATCCCTGCATTAAATAGAATAATTCCTTTAATCATAGATAGTAACGAGAAAATTTTAATACATACCCCATCATATGCACCATTTAAAAATGCTGGTGACTACAATTCAAGAGAAGTAATTTATTCTAATCTTAAATATGTAAATGGAAAATATGAGATTGATTTAGTCGATTTTGAAAAAAAAATAACAAATGTTGATCTAAATATAAGGTTATTCATTCTCTCTAATCCACAAAATCCTACAGGGCATATCTGGACTGAAGAGGAGTTAATCAGTATAGGAAAAATATGTTTTGATAATAATGTATGGATTATTTCTGATGAAATACATTGCGATTTGCTAAGAAAGGGAAAAAAGCATGTTCCTTTAGCTAAATTATTCCCTAATGAGGATAAAATAATAACTTGTATGGCACCAAGCAAAACTTTTAATTTAGCTGGGAATCTAATGTCTAACTTATTGATTAAAAATGAAAAAGTAAGACATGAATGGTTAAAATTATATGATGATTTTATATCTCCACTTAGTATTATAGCAACAAAATCAGCATATAAAGATTGTGATGATTGGCTAGAGCAATTAAAAGAATACTTAGATGATAATTTTAAATTAACTCATGAATTTTTTATGGAAAACTTCCCAAAATGTAATTTTATAATTCCAGACTCAACTTATTTAGCTTGGATAGATATAAATGAATACTTACCAAGCTATTTCAATAAAGATAAATTATCGCTATTTTTCGCTAATAAATCTGGCGTTTTACTGGAAGGTGGTAATATGTTTGTGGGGAATGGAGATGGATTCATAAGATTAAACTTAGCATGCCCTAGGGAAATATTAATTGAAGGATTAAATAGAATTAAGACCTCTTTATTATCACTATATTAAAGTGAGTGAAAATTATGAAAGATAATCATAAATCTAAAATACCATTTACTTCATACGACCTTGGTTGGGTTATTCTATGTATTGGAATGGCAATTGGTTCTGGTATAGTTCTAATGCCAATACAGATTGGCCTTAAAGGAGTGTGGGTATTTTTATTTTCTATATTACTCTCGTATCCTGCAATATATCTCTTACAAAACCTTTATCTAAGGACATTATCAGAAACAAAGGAGTGTGATAATTATACTGGAATCATAACTCAATATTTAGGAAAAAATTGGGGGATAGCTTTAGGCATTATATATTTTCTAATGTTATTAACAGGAATACTCGGTTATTCATTAGCAATAACGTATGATGGAGCATCTTATTTAAAAACATTTGGATTAACTAACAAAACACTATCAGATTCATTTTGGTTCCCATTAATAATATTATCATTATTAGTGTTCATTGCCTCCCAAGGAGAAAAAATATTATTTAAAATCTCAGGGCCAATGGTTATTATAAAATTTGGAATAATTTTGATTCTAGGTTTTTTCATGATACCACATTGGAATTTTGATAATATAAAAGCCATGCCTGATTTATTATCATTTACACGAGATGTTTTTTTAACTTTGCCTTTTACACTATATTCAATTTTATTTGTCCAAATTTTAAATCCAATGAATATAGCTTATAGGAAAGTAGAAAATAATAAAGAAATCGCAATTTACCGTGCGATAAGAACTAATAGAATTGCATATTTTGTGCTAGCGGTTGGTGTTCTTTTTTATGCGTTTTCATTCACATTTTCAATAAGCTATGAACAGGCAGTATCTGCATTTGAGCAAAATATTTCGGCACTAGCAATAGCAGCACAAGTAATACCAGGATCTACAGTCAAAGTAATGGCTACATTACTAAATATTTTTTCATTAATTACTGCATTTTTAGGTATATATTTAGGTATACACGAATCAATAAAAGGAATCATTGTAAATATAATATCTCGATTTATACCAAATAACAAAATAAGCAATAAATTATTAGATATTCTCATTGGTATTTTTGTTATCTTATCATTGTCAATATGGGTATCTACAAAATTCCCAGTTCTATTAGTATTCCAACTTGCGGGTCCACTGTATGGGATTGTAGCATGTTTAATACCAGTTTATTTAGTTCTATAAAGTCGATTCATTACAGAAGTATAAAAAATACTCTTCAATATACATTGCTTTTTTTGGCTTACTTCTTTGTATATCTCCATTTTTGAAACTTTTTGAATGAAATAAGGATGTTTAAATTTCAGTAATAAAATAAAATTATAGACAACCTATTATCATTAGGTTGTCTGTAAAATGGCGACGTTATATTGGTAAACCTCTAAATGATTTAATTTCTCTAATACCAAAACTTGTATTCATTTCTTTTATATTTCCAATAGAACGAATCTTCTCCATTGATACATGATGAAAATCATCCATATCTTTGACCACTAATTGTAAAAGGTAGTCATATCTACCAGAAATATTATGGCAAGTAATAACATTATCTACTTTTAATATTTCTTTTTCAAAACGTTTCATTGACTCTTCTGAATGTAAATCTAATGTAATATTCATAAATGCATAAAAATTATATCCAATGCTTTTAGGTTCAATGACTGCTTGGTAGTGTTTAATGGCACTTTGCTCTAAAATTTTTAATCTTTTCCAACATGCGGGGGGAGATAAAAAGACTCGTTTGGCAATCTCTGCGTTATTCAAGCGGCCATCTTCTTGTAAAAGTTTAAGGATTTGTATATCAATTTTATCAAGTTTCATCTTACTGCCAACCTATAAATTTAGCTGAAATAGATTAATTATTATTAATTACAATTGAACTGTTTCATACACGAAAGGTGCTTTTTAAAAAAATCAATTATTATCAAAAGTATTAATACATGATATTTAAATAACTAAATTTTCTAAAATTATAATCTATATTTTTATCTAATAAAATAGATTTTTAACTCTTTGTTTATTAACTTTATTCTAGAGATTACTATAAGTAGTATAGTATTATCATTTAAGTACTCCCTAATGATACCCGCCTAATTCAACTAAAATAGTATCATTTAGTACTTGATCCTATCTATATGATTCAGTATCATTTGACTATACATAAGGGGAATTTTGATATCCTCACGTACAGGTCATCAGCTGTTAATGATTAAAAAAAGCCCGACATAATGGGGTCACTTCATAAGCAGGACTTTCTGGGGGAAGTAGGAAAAAGAAGGAGAGGTGTTATTTTTGTACTTTGACCGCTTCAGCCTTCATGGCTGCATCAATTTGTTCTCGCAGCTTAGTGGCGTGATGATCATCCTCTTCATCGGTTATGGTTTGGGCTGTGAACATAGCCTCACTTCCATAGCGAAGCGGTTTTCTAACCGCAACATGATGCGCCACCAGCCAATTCATGCGCCGGGCATCGTCTGCTAACGTGTAACAGCTACTTACAGGCTGAGCAAGCAATGCGGTGCGGTAGGCGTTCCAGCCTTTGCACTCAGCAATAGCTTCGATAACCTCTCTATCTTGGCTGGTAGTGTCGAGATCTGAATAATCGACAGCATCTGGCACTGCTGGCGCTGGTGGAACGGCGACATTGCATAGAGCAGCACGTAGACCGACCTTGATTTCTTCTAGTTCGTCGTTGCCGATACTGCCATCAGTCAGGGCGTGATGAAAGTCGAGCGCCATCCGTTCTGTTACTTGAACTGCCTGAGCCTCTCGGCTCGCCCGCCCTTTCCACCCTTCCCACATGGCCGCAGCCATCATAAACCAGACGTTGCCACAGCTGTCTTTTTTGTTGTCGAAGAACCAATTCACAAAGTCCATCGACATGGCGTTATCTTTGGCAAACTGCTCACGTTCGGTCATGCTATCGTTTCCTCTGACTGCCCGGCCAAAGCCAGGTGCTGTTGCAGTGCAGCCCGAACGATGTCAAACATGCTATTCAGGCGGATAAAGACTGGGTTCGGCACCGTCGGCCACGGCAGGTACCACGGTTCAGTGCTGAAGTATGGCACCTCACTGATCACTGAAGAATAGGCACAGACTGTGCTTTTGATATCGTCAGATCCGTCGATTTCCTCCCAGCACACACGGGCTTGGTCTTTGGATAACTCCCCTTCCCGGCGCAGGCGCAGCACTTCACTGAACATGAAACGCATATTCGCCTCATTGTCATTGTCGATTTCGCTGCTCACGTTACCGGCCATGCAATTGACCAGGTAATCATTGCCGCAGTCACAGAAAAACTGCTCAACGGAGCGGTCGCTCATTGCGAACCAGGAGCCTGTCCACGCCTTGCCCTCACACGTTATCGTGATTCGGCCACGCCCAGGCCCGTAGTTTTCAGTCACCACGCGGATCGGGTCAAAGTCCCGAAGCTCGCTGATCTCAAGGCTCATCACCTTGGTTTCAGTTACTTTCATCGTCATTACCTTTTGTATAAGTTGACTTTCATCAGCGCGCGGGTGGCTTAAGCCAACATCTACTGATCGGTTAGTTTTACCAGCAAATTCCACATCACAACTTCTTCATCAGTGGCCGGACAGCACCCACCGCCAGACTTCCATTGTTTGACCCAAATACCCGAACGGTCTTCAATGAAAAAATCCAGATCCTGGAGAATTGGATTTTCCGCTGGCTTCTCTTTTGCAATTGGCATGATTAACAACCCCAATAATTTTCAGAAAGATAGAACACGGTACTTTAACGCTTGAATTTTTGAGTCTAACACCGGGTTCACCTTCCGGGAATTACTGACATTGCTTTTAACTCTGCTTGATTTCAGTAGGCAGATCCGCCTCAGGTGAAGCACACATCGCCGCAGCATACTGACGGGTAGCGACATCAATGTCGTCTTCAGTCTTTTTCGCTGACTTCGGCCCGTTGTCTGGGTGGCGAAGGTGTTCACGGTAGATCGCAGGCCACTGCACTGCGAGCATCGCCCGCAGCTGTTCGTCGGTCGGTTTTTTCGGTACCAGCATAAACCCGACAGGAATATGCAGCGCTGGTGGAGCGGCAAACACCGGCACCGGGTTTGTAATGCGATCGGCACGGTCAGCCGGATAAATGAAGCCTTTGCCGTTTTCGGCATAACCCAATGGAGGCGCTTCCTTCAGTTCGGCCAGCTCTTCCAAAGCATCAGCATTATCCCGCAGCCGTTTCGTTTGCTCGGAATAGCCCATGTCTTCCCAGCGCAACGCCTCCAGACGAAATGCCGCAGCGCGCGTTTTTAACTGCTCTACTGTCATTGCCATTACGATTTCCTGTTTTGCTACGTCAATTAGAGGGTATGTGGCTTTTCAAACAGCTCACGGAACTGGTATGAACCATCGGTATGAATAGCCCGCATACGTTGGTACAGCGATTCGTTAGGGATGGAGTGCCGGCGCTCCACATACTGCGATCGGAAGAACTATACCGGTATTGATACTCCGCCACCGGCATAGGCGCTGTTGCCCTGTATAGTTCCGCCTCCACAGAGGCCTTTTCACGGCGCGCAGTGTCCAGGTCTGTCTGAAGCTGAATAACCCAGCGCGCGAGCTCACCGGTTTCATTCCGGAGGCGGCTCAGGTCTTGAATCTGGTATTTGTCAATTTTGCCCATTAGCAGGGAATCCCTTTTCAGTGAAGAAAGCCAGCCCTTCGGAGTACATCTGCTTCAGTTCAGCAGAACCCGGCTCAGCAGCGCACTCCGGCGACCATTTCGCCATGTCGGCCAGACCGACAACCAGCTTTTTAACGATCACACGCTGAATGTATTCCCGTCGCTCTTCCAACAACCAGGCAGAAGCTTCAGTCATGTAGAAATGCAGGGTCTTGGCGAAGCCCACTCGCTCTGTCGTTTCAGCCCGGCCAGCCAGATAGTCGCAGCGTGCGATCGCAATGCTCAGACCATCTTCAGTGAGTGCATAAGCACTATCCCCCTCGGAGTGGGTTACACCGGACTTCATCACGCAGTAAGCATCTTTATCGCGCAACACCCAAAATTTTCCATTCTCGTGAACGATGTCTTTTTCCTGCATGGGGTATTACTCCTGCTTTACAGCCGAATCGAAGTCAGTTGCCCGGAACGAACGGCAGGTATTGAAGATTGCCCAGCAATTGGGACAGTTAACTTTTGCGCCACGAGGTGCGGGTTTGGTTTCCATCGCCGTGTCGCTCAGGCCACCATCAAGGCCGCACAGAGTCGTATAGCCGCCACCCGTGCCCAAATCCCCCACGGGCAAGTGAACATGCTCTTCCCCGCCGTCTTCCAGCAAAGTCACAACAACCAGGCGGCTCATCGGGCATCTTCCACGACTTTGAAGTCGATCACCCAAACCATCGGATTGGCCTCCCAGCAGTCAACGCCGTGGATAACCGACCACTTACGGGCGAACACATCGGCCAGGCAGTCACCGCTGCGGGTATCCCTGATAGAACAGCCTTCCCTCAGCGCATCGGCATCACTGATGTCGCGAAGGGGCTCAATACGAACCGCCGTAATCTCCAGCGTAATTCGCGACTCAAACTGCGTCATTTGCTGCGCCGGAAACCAGCGTTTAACTTTATTGGCTGAGCCATCTTCAAGGTCTGCACGATAGACCAGTCGCACACCGCAATCGCCATAGGTTTCACGGACCCACAACCGATCGCCTACATGCCCGAAACGACAGAAAAACGTCGGCCCAAACTTGGGGGGCAAAACCTTATCCACCAGCGCGCGCTGGCGTTTGGTCAGGGATTCCGGGAAGGTATCGAGGCAGATTTCTTTGATCAGTTGGCGGGTTTGCACCTTCTGGCCGCTGTGGATTGCCCGTACCTGTTCGTCGGTGAAATTGATAGGAAACAGTTTCATGCCCTTTCCCCCTGCAAACATGCTGCTTTGGTTTCGGTATCATCCGTATGCTCATTAGGTACGAGCAAGCTGAATACCGCATGTGGACGAAGGCCAGTCTCGAAAAAGCTCAGTCGGCCGCGAATAGACACTGGCTTCAGCGTCTTGGCATCCGCCAGCGTGAAGCCTTTCGGCCCGAAGAACCACGGAGATTCGCTCTCTTCGACACAGCCTGTGATTGTGGCTACGCCGACAATCGCGCCGTAAGATAAATACTTTCTTTCAGGCAGCATCAGGGAATCGCCATATTTGGCGCGCAGGATCTCCCGCGCCTTTTCCATGTCGGCTTTGGATGCCAGTTGCGCACTGGCGTGAATGAGCACCGGTCCGCGCTGGTGGGTGTTCCAGCTGCGGTTTTCGATGTCCTTGTGGCCGTGAGTGATAAGCCATGCCCACGGCTGTCGGATAGATAATGCTTTCATGCTTTGGCATCCTTCGCTTCGGAGCGCTTAGCTGCACTCAAAATGGCTTCCACCACGGATTGTGCGATAACGGAGCTACCCAGACCGCCGACATATTTCACGATCTGTTCACGGAACGCCACAGCACCCGGAGCGCTGATCGTTTGGCTTATTTCAGCGCGCTGCGCCGCATCAATCACTTCATTAGCCCAATCGCGGTCGAACCCTGGCATTGCAGGCAAACGTGACACAACATCAGACGGCAGCGCGTCGATGTAATCGCGCATTGCAATGACAACTTCCAGCAGTTCGTTTTTCATGTCAGATCCTTATCGCGCTGATGGCGCATAAATTATTTATGGATTGTGTGGCGGTGTTGCTTGCCGTGAAACCAGTATTACCCCACCCGTTCAGCTGACGAAGTTATTGAAGGCGCCTATTTTATTGCTTACCGATCTGATTTTTGGCATGAGGCATGAGTGATGTATAGAATGGATATTTTGTGTTGGAAGGTTTGGCACTCACAACCTTCCATACACTTTAATTTGATAGTTGTCATTCGCTACAGTTGCGTTAATGAATTATAGTGAACGTCGTAACGGAATCTGTTATTACTCAGCTCAATTCATTTTTGCTAGAGGGGCTTATGGAATTAAATAAAAATGGCTATCCAACTGGCTTGCTAGTGCGGGCGGTTTGGGACTGTTGTGATGATCTTTATGAAAAACTTGGCCGCGCTCCTAGCCGTCAGGAATTTAACAATGAAATACGAAAACGTGAGCCCCATCGAACTGGTATTAGCACTCATTCTCGGCAATGGGGAGAATGGATTCGTTTTCATAACTTTTCAACTTATGTAGCAGACATTCCGGGGATTATTCCTGAAGAAATGCTTCATCCTCAATATCTTCGTGTTTGGTATGCTGTCACTCAGCTTAGTTCTGCTTCAGCAGTGGATATTGTCAAATGGATTCTTAATAGCAATGCTCCGTTAAAGGAATCTGAAGTTCGTATTCAATTAGATGCATTAACAGTTAACAGCAAGGCCAGATATAGATATCTTGGTAGCCGCAAAAATGCACGTTCTGATCAGGGCAGCCCATATGACTTATTATTCCGTACAGGAAAATTGAGAAATACAAGATATGAGCTATATGTTCAGGAGCTTCATGGAGTTTGGGATATTAGTGATGATGGCAAAACGCCAAAGCGCATTATTTCCCCTAGGCAATGTGATCGCTTAGTTGTGGAAGCTAGGGATGAATTATTTGCTGATTTATCTGAAGAAGAAGTTGATTCCCGATTAAAAGCTTTACGTGAAGTTGTTATTCGACAAGGCCAGCCAGCGTTCAGAAGAAAGCTGATTGAAGCTTATGAGGGTAAGTGCGCTGTGACAGGGTGTTCTATCCAAGTGTTATTAGAGGCTGCTCATATAATTCCCTATGAAGGCCTCTGGCACACCCAAGTCCAGCATGGATTGTTACTTAAAACAGACATTCATACTCTTTTTGACCGAGGCTTGCTTTGGATTGATTCCAAAATGTTAATTAGGTTATCTGATTTGTTAGCTGGAACAGAATATGCAGAACTTGATGGGCAAAAACTAAGATTACCAAGTGATAAACGACATTGGCCATTAGAAATTCACTTGGAAGAACATCGTCAATATTGTAATGAAGAATTAAATGAAAATTAATATCTTTTTTATTCCTTATTTACTGGAACTCCAATCAACCCCCGATGTTCTGTTATGAGGAAAGCAGAGCTATCGTACTATCTTTGGCAGCCTTATCGTGCCAAGTATGGCATATTCAAGAGGGGGAAACCTCTGAAAGGAGATATAACCAATGTTTCGTGTTGATGTAGAAAATAAGTCATTAATCAAACTAAAACCAACAAGCTTTTCGGAGCTTGGGCTAAAGGAACGCTTTGATATTCAGGAGTGGATCGAAAAAAGTCCAACTATTTTAGGCCAGGAACTCCTTGTTATTGGAAAAGAGGTCACCCTTACTTCCAACAAGCGTCTTGATTTGCTTTGCGTGAATAAATCGGCAGCACTTGTTATTGTAGAACTAAAAAGGGATGATTCAGGCTCGTCCGTTGAATGGCAGGCAATAAAATATGCATCGTATTGCTCAAGCCTTTTACCCAGTGAGATTTTTAAGCAATACGCGTCGTATTTAGGTAAATCAGAATTTGATGCAACAAAAGAAATTGAGCAATTTATCGATGCTGATATCACGTCACTTAACACTAAACAGCATATTATCTTGGCCTCAAAGGAGTTCAATTCGGAAGTCATCTCAGCAGTATTATGGTTGCGAGAATATGGTGTAGACATTCAATGCACTCGCTTGGCTCCATATGTTGATTCCAATGGGGAGCTATTTATTAAGCCTGAAACGATTATTCCGTTACCGGAGGCTAAAGATTATATTGAACGAAAAGAAGTTAAGCAAAGAGTCATTGCTTCAAGTCAAGATGATTGGACTGGTAGTTGGTTCGTGAATGTAGGTGAATGCGAATATAGAACTTGGGATGATAATAGAAAATTTGGATTCATTGGCGCAGGTCAAGGGAAAGTGTATTCATCTGCGCTTAAGCGACTTGCAGTTGGTGACAAAATTTATGCTTACATGAAGGGATGTGGTTATGTCGGTTTTGGAGAAGTAACCAAATCAGCAGTTATGATTCGCGATTTCATTACTGATTCAAATGTTCCTCTTCTCTCTGCCGGATTAAAAGCGCAATACCCAGACGAAAACGCTGACAATGAAGAGCTTTCAGAATGGGTTGTTGGTGTTCGCTGGATCAAACAACTTCCGAAAGAGCAGGCGAAAACGTTTTCAGGCGTCTTCGCGAACCAAAATGTCGTTTGTAAATTACGGCATGAGCAGACATTAAAATTTGTACAATCCCAACTTGGTCAGTAAGAACTGCTAAGTTGGGACTATAACTGCCTACTTTCACCTTTCAGTTCGCTGATCATCTGCTCAGCCAATACCGCCGCAGAGCGCGCCTGGTTAATCAGCGCCGTGCTCATGCTGTCGTCCACTAGCTGATTAGCGCGCTGGTACATGCGAGCAACAAAGCGCTCCAACCCAGCGATTTCAGCCCCAGCCAGCAAAGGTGCAACGCCTTCAGTCAGCTGGTTAAGCGCTTCGTGCATACCGTCCACAAAGCCTTCGCAGTAGTCGCCGCTTTTACCTGTGCGATCGCTCACGCAGTCCATATCATCGCCATCCAACATCCGGCGCATCGTTGCCTTCAGGTTGTTCATTGGCCGTTCCCTACATGTTCCGCCAGCACAAGGAGGCGACGACCGACGGCCTTGACAACTTCCTGGCTAGTTTCACGCGTCATTTCCTGCGCAATGTTACCGGCATGGTTTGCCGCTGCGATGGTGGCATCCTTCTTGATTTTCCGCAGGCCGCGTTCAATCGCCGGGTAGTCCGTGTTGTGGAGAGCGTCGTTTGCGATCATAGCCGCAGTACCGGCCGCGCCTTTGTCCGTCACGTCGATGTGCTCAAGAATGGCCGCATGAGCATCTTTCAGCATTTTACCTTCAGCCATCAGCTGTTCCACTTCAGACGTCGGGATGTAACCTTTCGTCGGGCTGTTTTCCAGTGCAGGCATCAGTGCATAGTCACAAACCTGAGTGATGTGACGGCCCACGCTGTCTTCCGGCCCCACTTCGCGCAGGTCGGTCTGACTGGCGCGTTGCACGACGATACCCCAAACAACCTGGTCTGTTTCTTCAGGCCAGCCGTCACAGGCCTCTCCCCGGTAGTAGTCGATATGCTCTTCAGCGGCTTTTCGGGCTTTGTCGGCGCTGTCGTGCTCATCGTAACCGCCGTCGGTACTGTAGGAGAAAAACTCCAAACCGTCGGTCACGCGCTTGAGCTCTTCCACCAGATGGATGTTCTCAGCGCGCATCTGCTCGCCTTCAGTCAATTTGCGCGCCAGATAATTCACCAGCGGCTCGTTGACCTTCATGTCGCGAGGAATGCATTTGCCGTCCAGCAGACCTTGGATCTCAATTGGTGTCATCTTTCTTCTCCTGATATACCAGTTTGCCAGTCAAAATGGCGTCGCGGATGGTGTTGAACTCCTTCGCCCAATACTGCGAATCGACGAAAATTTCCAACTTGTTGTAGTCGTGCTTTTTGCGTTGAATGAAGGCCTGCGCGGCTTCGCGCGTGAAGTGTGCGTTGACGTATTCCCACTCCCAGACGTAGCCGGTTACGGTATGCTCTGGTAACTCGCCGAGCACATCCCATTGCTGATCGACGCGAATAGCCAGAAAATCAGCTTGGTATTCGGCCTGGCATTTTTGGTTGAGCTCGTTTCGCTCGTCCGTATCCAGGTCATCCCAGTATTCTTGGGGGCTAAACCAGCGAGCATCATCTATGGCCACCAGCCGGTCTTCGATGTAGTCCATATCCAGCCCCGTGATCAGGCGTTTCTTTTGAACGACGAACAACGGGTCTGCGGTACAGTGCTCATCAACGCCTTTGCCGACGCAGTGATATTTCAGGCGGGAGACAAAATCAGCCCAGGTTTCCGCGTTTAATGGCGCACCGGTCGCGAGCGAGGGTTTCTGTTCAGTAGTCATTGTTTCGTTTTTCCATCCAAAGGGCGCTTATATTCCACAACCAGTATCGCCCCGCCCTCTCAGCCAACGAAGCTATTGCAGGTACAAAAAAAGGGGCTTTCGCCCCTGTCATTTGCAACATGACCAGAAATGTTTGGCGTGCTCTCCTGGCAATGTATATTGCTTCAGCGGCGAGACGAACTCAGTCAGCAGCGGATCCCTCATCCAGACGTTGAACAGCGTCGTTAACGTGAGCACTTCATTTTTAAAGCACTCACCTTCAGCCAGATCGCGCGCGCGGATGCGGGCTTCAGGCGACAGTGTTTGCCCCGCAATCTTCTCCAGAAAATTCACCAGTTCTAAAGGGATCCGGCCTAGCGATGATGGTGCAGGTGGCTCATTTAACAGGTGAGTGATGATTTTGAGCCAATCATCATTGTTAACGACCACCAGGGGGATATTGCCAGGACGGAAATACTCAACCGATACAGCCCCGCCGTCATAGGCCTTAACCGTTGCACAATCGGATAAGACAGCCCTGTTTTTGCCTATCACATAATACCCCTGGTGATCGCTGTGCGTGCAGGTGTGAATTATCCGCAGCCCCGCTTCCAGTATCTGTTCGCTGGTGGTTTTAGCTGGTGAGTGGCTCATTACTGCATATCCTTTTTTTCCTGCCGACGGTATAGCGCTGTAACGATGAACACAATCAGCGCGGCCATAATGAGTGGGTTTTTAAACGGTGGTTCAAAGGGACCGAAACCGATCACGATCGGCCCGCCAAGGGCACACGCCCACAGCGATAACCAATAGATGGTTTCAGGGAAGTTCTCTCGGACAGAAGGCCTGGAAAAAATGAGAACATGAGAAACCAGCGCAATCGCGACTCCCATCCACAGTGAGTTGATATCCAACGCTCCCAGAATTCCCGCGACGCCTGCACCAAACAGTGCGTATGCCAAAGCGGCATACTGAACCAGCATGGCAAGTTCCCGACGGTCGGCTTTTTGCTCTTCCGTTAATTTCATCTTTTTCTCCAGGGTTAATGAATGAGGGAAAACTTATCGCTAACCTGCGCCATGTAGCGGATCATCTCAATCCCTACCCACTCGCCGACGTAGGTGCTGACACCGTTACCGATCTGCTTATACGCGGAGGTATCGCATACCGGGAATTCAAACCAGTCTGGAACCCCTTGCAAACGTGCATATTCACGCACTGAATACGGACGCGCTCCCAGAGGGAAACGTTTATCAACGACTAATCGTGTCGATTTATCCTTTGCATAGTGAGCTACACACGTCGGCGCGATATCGTCTTTGGCCGGGTCGCTAATGATGGGTAAATCGCGATATCCGCCCTGTAGGCGTGTTTCTACCGACTTAGGGATACGAACATCCGGGTTATCCTCTAAAATCGCGCTGAGGGGGATTGGGCGCGTATTTTCCGGCGGGCGGATATCGAACGGGCGTCGTGTGCCAATGATGATCAGGCGGTGCCGACGCTGCGGTACCCACAGCTCAGATTTCACGGGGCAGAATACCTGAATGAAATAGCCCGCCAGCTTGGTCATGGCTTCCATAACGACCGGGAAAGCCTGCATGCCCGGCACGTTTTCAATGACATAGAACTCAGGCCGGGCGACAGCCAGGTGGCGCAGTGCGTGAAGGAATAGCTCATCACCCGTTCGCGTGCCGTGGATGTCGCCGATCGTCGAATACTTCGTACAGGGATAGGTAAACGACATGCCGTGGCAGCTATCCTGCTCCAGCACCATTTCCTGTGTGATATCGCAGTGTTTGATATGGTCGCCCAGGTTGTGGCGATAGGTCTTAACGGCATCTTCGTCCAGTTCGAAAGACTGGGCGATCTGAATACCGGCATTCTTCAGGCCGATATCCATCAGCCCGGCACCGCAAAAATAACTGTTCATCAGAACTGGTGACATTCGACTTTCCTCAGAGATGGTCGATGATTTCTATGGCTATGCTCAGCCATATTGCACAGAGAGAAAGTGACAACATCACGCGGTAACGTTTAGGAATGTCATTCTCGCTGTTGAATTGAAAAAGGGCCCAACCGAATATCACACTCATCAGCCCAAGAAGAAAATAACCCAGGGTAGCGTGCCCTTCTGGTGTTTTACCGATAGCCGATAAAATCTGGTTTAAATGGCCCATTAATGACAAATCGCCTTAAGGTCTAAGCAAAGTTAATCCAAAGAATTGTGGCAATTGCACCCAGCCCAGCAATTCCGCCCGCCACCATCAGACCCAATGATGGGCGAGGGATACAGCACGCTACGACGAAAAAGAGGATGAAAAAGGCCAACATAACAATGGCAAAGGGTGAAATGCCACTCGCTCCTGATACAAAGTCGTGTACAGTCATTATCGATACTCTTAGTGATTGGTTTGACGTTCAGCGGCATACAGGCGAGCCAGAATGCCATCCAGCGCGCCATCCAGCGCTTTGTAAAACGAATCTGTGCCAGCCATTTCGTCACGCATATCCAGCAGCGCTTCCAGCTCGGCATCGTCGATCGGCTGCACGGCATTGCTGGTGGCCGACACTACTTCGCCCGCATCAACAGGAACCCCGGCTTTAAACAGTACGTCGATAGCGTCCTGTCGGTACATCACCGGACGGCCGGAAGGCGGCGTCCAGTTGATAGGCTCCAGCATCACTTTCATTTCGACTTTTGCATCCACCAGCGCTTGTGTCAGCTCGGCGAGCAAGACAACGTCAGCCCCGCTTGGTGGTTGAAGCCCTAAGGCTGGAGGGATTGCGACGGTTTGATAGCTCACGGCATTCACCTTCTTACTTGGCTTCGCCAGGAGCCGAAAACAGTTCAGGCTCGCGCATCTCGATCATGACACACATCCGGGTATAACCAGAGATAGCATCGCCTTCTGGCTTTCCGTCAATCAGCGCCTTGATACAATCGGGGCGATAACCCGACCAGGACACCGCTTCGCCTGCATCAGGCTCCACCAGCACAACCGGCGCAGACTTGAAGCCCATATTGCGGAACAGCTCGCGATGAATTTCGATGCTGCCTTCTACGAACTCAACACCGTTTGCGGCCAGGCGCTCTTTGGTCATACGGCAAGGCTGGCAATTTGGGAGGCTGAAGATAATGACTTTCATGGTGACCCCTGTTATCGGTTAGTTTGTTTACCTGCAACCAGTATCCCCTCCCCCCAACGGCTGACGAAGCATTTGACATAAAAAAAGCACCTCGAAAGATGCTTTTATTTTGGTATTTTAAAACGCCAGGCCCGCATGATGTTTGGTGGAAAAATGGGGGGCGCTGCAACCGTGCTTTTACTGATAATTGGAAAGTGGTTGACCGATCATCCCAGTGACCTTCAACAGTTCTCCAGCGGTGACTGTGCGCAGCATTTCGGAGCGCCCGAACTTAACGTAATCCTCACGGGACATGGTTTTGTAATCCGGATGTGGCCTGTCGTTACAAAGCTGCCAATTCTGGTCAGCGCTATCGCGGCGAAGCACGAAGACATCGACCGACATGTGCAGGCCAGCGCCAAACATTGCCGTAGCAACAATTTTTGCCTGCGAACCATCATTGCGCTGAATAAGCTGTTCCGCTTTGGTGACCAGTTCTTGTTCTTTCATTTTTCGTTCCTCAGCTGGTGGTTGTCATAAACAGGGGGAACCCCCCTGCCCTATTGGTTATGGACGGTCTTCCAGTGCCAGGATCTGTTTATCAATCGCCTGAAGCTGTGCAGCGAAACGCTTTTCGATTTCGTTACGCAGTGCCTGATAGGCAAGTAGCTTGGTCGAATACAGCGGCAAGCCACCGTAGAATTCAGTTGGGTTACCGGCCGCGCCGTGTGAGTTAGGTTTTGACCAGGCCGGATAAATAGCAATGGTTTCACCTTTGAACGAACCGATCTTGGCAGCGTCGTAGGTAAAGCCAGTAGTTTTACCTGAAGCCGGGATAGCAATATCAGGCTGAACCTGATCAGTAACACGCAGAGCAGCAAGAAGAGTTTTCATGATGATTCCCTTATGTTGTTTGTTTTGTTTACCTGCAATCAGTATCATCCCACTCCACCCGCTGACGAATAGCTAAAACAAAAAAAGCACCAAAAAAGGTGCTTTCTATGCATAGTGGGATTTGCCTTACAACGACAGTTCGTTAATCCTGCCCTCCGGCCGTTTACCCAAGGTCGTCATCTCGCCGAATTCAAAGAGGCCGCAAATCTCTTCCCCGATCGGAGCCACCAGCACGCGCCAGCGACCTGTACCATTCTCACCCCAAAGCTTAACACCAGCAGCGTCCAGCTCTTCTTCTGTGGCGAAGAACTTTGCTCCTTCCAGTTTATCGACAGCGATCAGTAACTGGCTATCTACCGTAAAGCATATCCCGTGCTGGTTCATGAAGAACAAACGACGTTGTGCATCACGGGTAGAGATAATAGTTTCCCCGTTTGGTAGCGGGGTGGCTGAAGTGGTTTTCACACTAATCAACCGCCCTGCTTTCTCCAGTCCACCGATCAGGATACCTACGGCATTGGTCAAATCGCTGTAAGGCGGCAAACCCACCAGCTTTTGGAAAGCCATACGTTCATCGTGTGTTTTCAGCTCCGTAGTGCGAGTATGAATTTTACCATCGTCGTGATCGGCTGCGCCCTGCTCTGCCAGAATTTTTTGCAGCATCAGGTTGCCTGCTGTCCCAGGGTCATTCCACAGTTTCTCGCCCTTCAGTAGGTTTTCGGCAAACAGGCTGCTTGTGGAAAAAGGTGCGGGCACTTTGCCTACAAACTGAAATACCACAGTGATGACACTTTCATACTTTTCCATTACACACCTATTCATTCGTTTTGTTTACCGAATGATACCACTATCTGATCACACGGCGAAACGGCGGAAGCGAGTCGAGAATGTTCTGGCCGTACCGTGTGTTCTTGATGCGAGAGTCCAGTATCGTCACTGCACCTGTATCGGTCTCGGTTCGGATGAGTCGCCCCACAGCCTGGATAAGTTTGATACACGCCTGAGGAACGGTTATTTCTTCAAAGGTGTTACGCCCCGCCTTCTCCATCCACTCAGTCATCGTCTGACTAACCGGATCGCTCGGTACGCTAAATGGCAGCTTGGCAATAATCACGTTATCGCAGTAATCCCCAGGCAGGTCCACGCCTTCACTGAAAGAGGCCATGCCGAAGATAATGCTTGGCTCGCCACGATCAATACGCAGCTTATGACGGGAAACGATTTCCGTTTTCGGCATCGTGGTCTGCATGAGGATGTGCTCTTTGATGTCCTCCGGCATACCCTCACACACCTCTGTCATTTGCTTGCGGGATGAAAACAGCACCAGACATCCTTTACGCCGTAACATCAGCTTAGGCATCAACTCGATCAGCTCATCGGTATGCGCCTCGGCATTCTTTGGGGTACTGCGCATCCTGGGTACGAACAGAACACCGTTGTTCTCGTAGTCGAACGGGCTTCTCGCCAGCAACGTTGGCGTGTCCATTTTCAAACCCGCTTCATTCAGGTAGGCATTGAAGTTGCCCATTGTCCGCAAAGTCGCTGAAGTAATGATCACCCCATAGGCTTCGTTCCACAGCTCTCTATCCAATTGCTCACCAGCATGCACTGGGCTGCTATGAATAATGACCTCGGATTTATTGTCACGCTTGATGTTTACCCAGCGCGCTACCGGTACTGCAAACTCACCTTTCTTCGCCGGGGCAGCAAAACGACTCATCGCTTCAAGCAAGTTTTCTACACGGTTCTTTAAATCACCGATAGCCATTTTGTGGCGGGCATTATCCTCAGCGACAATTTTATCGCCTGCCTCATCAATGATGATTATCATTTTCTCAACCAAACTCTGCATTTGGTTTGCCAGGTACAGCCCGTTTTTAAACAGTGCGCGCACATCATTGGGTACGTCACCTTCAGGGAACCGATAGACGTCAATGTTACCGTGGTCGTTCCGGAAGTTGAGTGAAGATAAAAGAGTTCCGCGAACTGTCATCATCTCGGCAGCCGTGTCCGATGCCAGCGCCACCAGCTTGTAAACGTGGTCATTCATCTTCTCACCGTAAGGGGTCTGCATGTCCATCACCATGTCACTGACGTCACCCAACCAGCGCGCCGTGTTATCCAACGAGGCATTTGCGGCAAAGTGCTCAATGGCCTTACTTGTAAGGTGATGGCCTTCGTCGAAAACGTAGATGGTTTCTTTCGGCGGTGGCAGGATGACACCACCACCCAAAGACAGATCGCTCAAAACGATATCGTGGTTAGCTATCACCACATCGACTTCTTCCAGTCGGCTACGCGCGGCAAAGAAGGGGCAGTTTTTGTAATGCGGGCATTTAATCTTAGGGCACTGGCTGGCGACCGCATTAACTTTGTTCCAGGATTTGTCGGCAAGCTCCAGCGGATATGTATCACGCTCACCATTCCAGTCACCACTTGCGAATTCGTTACCCAGACTCGTCATGTCGTCGCGAACGTAACCATACGCATTATGCTCGGCATCGACGTGCGCATCGTAGCGCAGTCGGCAGAAGTAACGGCCACGACCTTTCGCCATAGCGTATGAAAATTTAAGACCGCCCTGGCTTTGGATTTCCGGCAGGTCTTTAACGACAACTTGCTCCTGAAGCGCCACGGTTGCTGTAGACAGAACGAGAGTCTTTCCCTTTTCCATCGCCAACGGGATCAGCGGCAGGCAGTACCCCAGCGTTTTACCGGTGCCGGTACCGGCTTCAACTACACCGACAATAGGCTTGTCGTTATCTTCGGGAATGTTGGTAATGATGGATGAGCAAAAGCGGATCATGTCTTGTTGACCAGCACGCGGCTTCAGTCCCTTGGATTCCAGGAAGTTGCTGTATGCTTTTGCCGTTTGTTCTTCGGCGGTCAATTTGGTTTTGCTGCTCATCGTTCTATCCCATAGATTTATTATTTACTGATTTAATTTTATCGCACCACCAGCGCTGACAAAGTGACATCCAAAATTAAACCGCCACAAAGGCGGTTTAGTTCACTTACTCCACAAACCAGAGCGAGGCAAGATAGGCGCACCCGGCAATCTTTTGTTCGTGCTTCGGGTCGAAGCTTTTCAGGATAACCACGATATGCGCCAGCGCCCATTTCAGTTCGACACCTTCCTTGGCTGCTGGTGGGCATTCAAGCCCGTGGTAAAACCAACGCTCAATGAATGCAATCCAGGGGTTCTTTCCCTGTTTGAATTCGTCAGGGATGAGATCCCATTTTGGCAGAAACTTTTCAATGTCCGGAGGCCCAAATGCCAGAATGACCTGTGTGATGTTCTCGTTCGGCGTCCACGTCTTCATGATTTTCCTTTCCAGCGTCAGGATTTGGTTTTCAGTGATTCGGCAATTTTGGTGAGCACCGCACGCAGCTGAGTTTCATCGGCGATGATAGCCGGGATGGCGTTCAGGCATTCCTGGGGCAGGTAGATATTACCGAAGAATACCAGCTGATCTTGAGTTGGTTGGAAGCTGCAAATCCACTCCCAATCGTTATTGGTTTCCCAAATACACAGCAACTCGGTACCGTCGTTATTTTCGGTCGTCAGTTCCAAACCGCGACGCTCGGCAAAGCTATGGGTTGTCTTTGAGATCTGCATTTTTAATCCACGAGTAAGGGCGGTATTGAGTTCTATTATCCAGCAGTTCTACAGTTGACGAAGGGGGATGGAGGTGTTTTTTGTTTTGGCGAACAAGGGGGTGGTTTTTATTGGTTTTTCTTCTGCTTTAGTTGATATTCTATCGTAACACGCTGTTTATTAAGCGATTTTAAACTTTGGTTTTTTTGGCGAAAAAAATGGTTTTTGCTACAGGAAATGAGGGGAGGGGAGGGCTGTAAAGAAAAAGCCACCGGGGTAGGTGGCTTAGAAAAGAACTTACTCACTGTCTTCCTGAAGACTTTTTGTTAGCTTCAGACGTATCAGACGCTCTATGTCTTCGACGACTTTTTGATTGAGCCTGTTAAACTCAAAGCGGACTTTCCGGCCGTTACCACTGTAACTGATTCGTGCATACTGATCCTTGTTCTCGAATGCGACAATATCAGATGTTTTCCATGCAGCGGCGGGCTTCGCTTTATCAGCCATGATTTCCAACATAGTGGCTACTTCTTCCAGGATATCTTTCTGCGTCTCCTGAATATTCTCAACAGGCTTGTCCTTACGGTTGTCTTGGACTTCCTGGCACAGCTCACCAATGTCGATCATTTCCTTCTTCGCCGAACCCTGCACCTTCGCTAAACGGCTATAGAAAGTATTCGGGATACCTTCGCAATCTGGGAACAGAGCGATCAGGCGAGGGTCGATTTGGGCAGCTTGAATCCGCTTACGGACAGACTCGGTACTAATGCCGATATGCTGCGCAAGTTCCTCATTGGTCGTGAAACCATTCTCTTCCATCAGTTTCAAATACTGCATACCAACTTCGCGATACGAGAATTTGCGAGAGCTTTGTGCGGCGCTGATGATAGAGAAGATATCTTCGTTTGAGATATCGTTTGGTAATACCCACAGCGGTAAATCAGCTGATAGCTTTTCACAGCAGTAGCGGCGTCGGCTACCTTCAATGAGTTGATAGATTCCATCTACGCGGACAGCGATACCTTCGGTATCCACCCCTCTTTCCCTGATCTGCTCAAGGATGTCACGCATGGAGTTCTCGTCGAGCGCTTCCTGGTTGCGTGGGTTGAGGGCGTGAACCACTGTTTGCTCAGATACTTTACTGCCAGGAACGACAACATGCTCGGCATCGACTTTACGGCCATCTTTTAAGGTGAATGTTCTCTTAGGTGCGCCTGCACCCCGCAGTGGTGGTAATCCGCTTTTTTGCTCAAAGCCGGTTCGCTTGCCTGCACCCAGATACATATCCTTGCTTGTGCCTCTTTCTACGTCGGTCATTTTTATTTCTCACTTTTCGCCGAAAAACTTTTGATTTCATTAATAAATTGCTGATACACAGAAGTGACTGACATTTCTGCCATGTCAAATTGTTTTGCAGGGCACAGGTCTTCTGACTTCTTGATATCCAAGACGGTGCGGCCTCGTTCGGCCGCAGCAACAAACGCTTCAGAGTGTTTGATGTTCGTAGTCATAAACTTGTCCTGCACAGTTCGCACCAGCTTATTCAGAGTGCGAACTTCGTGCTGGCTTTTATCATCGACATTAACAGCCAGCACCTTCATCCATTTGATGTTTTCACCCCTGGATGGAAGTTGTTGCAGACGAGCGCCGATCGTCAACATGTAGTTCGTCGTGGATGCAAAGTCATATTCACGCGGAGTGATAGGAACGAGAAGGGCGTCGGCGGCTTCGTTCGTAGACCAGATAATTGGTGAGTCCTGCGGTGGGGTGTCGATGAAGATTAGGTCGTAATGCTGTTTCAGCACAGGGATAACAACATCTCTAAAGCGCGTTAAAAGCGTATTGCGCTCTTCCTTGTTCAACCGCCAATAGGTATCAGTAAAACGGTCATCAGTAGGGAAGGCCGTGATGACGTCCATATTTGGCAGGTGAGTGCTAAACGGAATGTTGGCAATGATGTCCGCTTCTGAGTAACCGGCGTTGATGTACTGTGAGAAATCACCCTCAGGCTCGTATTCGGCTAACAGCACATCAGTGATAGTCAGATAGATATCATCTTCGCTGGTGGAGCGGATCAGGTTGTTACCGATAGACCCTTGGGGGTCAAGGTCAATGATGCAGCAACGCGCGTTCAGATTTAAATCCAAAGCTGACGCCAAGGCGATCGTCGCGGTCGTGGTACTTTTGCCTGTACCACCTTTGTGGTTTTCAACGACGATAACCCGAGACTCATACATGTCGGAGTAACGGGGCGCGCCCAACTCATTCATGATGGCCTGCACGTCAAATCGTGTGTAAAGGTGGTTTTTGTTTTGGAAGATAGGCTCACCAATAATTTTCTGATCTTGTAACTCGGTCAGAATTTTAGTGAACGTATTACGTGACTTGCCGAAGAAATCAGCGAGCATCGTTTTGTTCAGGCAATGGTTATAAATGAGTCTATCTAAGCCATCTACCTGCTCATCAGTGACCTTGATGGTATTGGCTTCGGTGATGGATTCTTTCAGAGAAATTTGCTCGGCTTTCATTCGCTGGCCGATGACCAGGATTTGATCAAGAATTGACATAAATAGCCCTCTAATTGTTTTTCATTATTATTAATGCAAATTGAGCGCAAGACAAGGTAAAAGTGCATTGTAATGCACAATTATTAAATATTCGCATCGTGAATGTCAGGGTGGGGGTTGGCGAACAAGGGGGTTGTTTTCACATTTAAAAGATAGGTCACCCCCTCCAATGCACTGGCATTACTGTGTTTGAGAGGGAATGTACGTTTGACGAATTATTGAGTCTGTAACGCAGCGACTTCCGCTCTTGTGGCAAGGCGCTGACTACCAAACAACCCCTTGATCAGAACAGGTTTCTCTTTTTTCCATCCCTTGATGGAGTTCAAGCCAAACGGCTTCGGCTTGTTGTGATTCCAGCTTGCGATAACACTGGTCTCATTGACCTCGACGATCAGGACAGGGTGTACAGACACGGTGGGAATATTCGTGCTCCCCAGTTTGTGGCGAGTGATAGACCATACGGTATCGCCCACCTTCAGTTTGCTAATGACCATAGCAGAGTTCCCGGCAGATAAAATGAAGCCGCCCGCAGGCGGCTGGTGGATGGACGTTAGGAGTTAACCCAGCTGGTGGTTTGCTCCAGCGCGAACTTAACGATGTCACATTGGTAAACGTGCCCCTCGTTAGCATCGTTCGCGATCTTAGCGCCGATAACTTCAGCCACTTCGTAATACCAGATGCCCGGCCCTTCTTTCCCGGTGAAGGTCTCATCGCACTCTTCAACGATGTCGATAGCCAGTTCACGGATCCAATCGGCACATTCGATTTCACCACCACCAGCAACGTTGAAGTCGATACGTTCCTGCGCGGTGTCATCATTCACGATGAGTGGGACGCGGGTTTCGTTGAAGCTGCTGAAGATGAACATCGCGACCAGAGTTGGGTTCAGAGACATGGTGTATCCTCGTTTGTGTTATCAGTTGTTGGACTTCCAGTATCCACCAGCACCAACCGGTGACGAAGGCAAAAGGATGAAAAAAACATATTTATTACCGCTGCATCACTTGAGGGTTACCGCAGTTCCGATATACAGCATGCCGCCGTTCAGGAGTGGTGTTGCTTTAACACCGTACACGGCATTCGCCTCGCCATTTGACGCCTCGGATGCAGCCGCACTTAATTCCTCCAATGCGACGCGAGCTTGCCTTGACGGTATCACTCCCCGCCTATTGGCTTCAAAATTAGCGATGACTTGAACCATCCCATGAATTTTTTGTATGGCATAAATATCAGGAATGAGATCGGTTGTAAGTATCAGCATTGTTCTACCTCACGCGACTTGATTCACTCGCTACGCAGCGGGTGGAACTTCTTTAACGACCAAGATCTCAACTTCAGCGCCCTGTTCCTTTTGCGTTAACTCGACACAGCGCAACGCCGCAGATTTTGCAGAGCACCACGAGTGCGCATACCAGTCACGCTCTCCAGTTCGGCAGGCAACAGCATGGGTAGCTTTCCACGTCAGTTCCGCTTCTTGCACTTTGCCATTTGGCAGTGTGCAGTAAAATTTGCGCAGCCCCTTTTTCATTTGTCACCGTCCTGTTGGGCAATACCCAGAGCTGCGATCTCTTTGCGAATATGGTCAAAGCCAGCCCCAGTATTCACATCATAATCACTGACTACCGCATTCAGCACCTGTACCTGTTCGGCTGGAGTAAGGGCGCGTTCCAGGGAAAGGTCAGAAGCAACATCCGCGACGTTTTCGAGCGTCAGTGTATCGATGGCAATCATCTGGCCTTCTTTGAAATTGCTCATCAGATAATTGATCAGGTACTCACGAGTGCCGAAATTCATACAAATTCCTCAGATTGGGAAATTAGCCCCCGTAACCGGAGGCGATACAATTACGCTCGACGGCAATATGCCTGTCTGAGTTTAAAGGCTTCTTCAGCAAGATTGAATGCCACGTTAGCCGCTTCGCTATCCCTCGGCCCCGATGGACGGTTATTGTCCCAAAGGGTAGATGCCACACCCGTAAGCGCGCTTGCCAAGAGTGAATCGAAAACAGCTTGTTCCTCGTCAGAGGTGATGATTATCTCATATCCCATTATTGCCTCGTTATTGGTATAGGGAAGGGGGAGTGACCGCCGGAGCGGTCAGTCGTCAGTCAATTAAGCTGCGAGGAACGTGATCTCATACGAACTCAGTTTATCGTCACGTTCCATGCCTTCAGTCAGCGCGATGATTTCTTGCCAGAGGGCTTTGGTCTTCTCACCGCCACCTTCAACCATGCCATCGACCTTCAGGTAGCGTTCTGGGTGGGTGACGGTCAATCTGCGCTTCACGGGATCCCAGCCACTGTAATGACTGATTTGAATATCGATATCCGCCAGCTTTTCCGGCGCGGTACGTTTGAGGTTAAGCACAGCATCGAAGGTAAAGACAATACGGTCGTTATTGTCTTCGGTGTCGTACCAGACCGTGTAACGAGGCTTCTGACGCACACCGCGACCGGAGCGACCCCAATTGGTCGTGTGCTGACGGATGGATAGCAGGGTACGTTTATGGGAAGTGATACCTGCGTAACGTAACAACTCAGCTAAAGTATGCATCGGTTTTCCTCGTGTTATTTGTTTTGTTTACTCATTAAATTCTCACACGACCCGAACTGCTGACGAAGTGAATCACGATAAAAAATACGCGCCCTTTCATCCCATTCCCCAGGAAAACCAGAGCCAAACTCTTGGCCGCAAAATTGGCAAGCAGACATACCCCGCTCGACGCGCGTTCGGGCAGGGTATCGAGTTTTGAAATGGCTAATCAGTGTAGGGATTTCACCAATAGGCCGTTATCGCGGGCATGTATTAGCAAAGCATTGTGCCGTGACTGTACATCTGCCAAGTCACTTACGCTGCCGTTAGTGATCAGCCAACCATTGGTGCCTGGGGTGCTGTATTGCACCATGCGCTTGCCACCCGCCTGAGTGTAACGGTGTGCGCGCACCTCTATACCCTGAGGAAACATACCTACCCCCTAACTTCGCTCAATGAGGAATTGCATAGCATCATCGTTGCTACGCAGAACAACGTCTTTGTGCTCCACCCACTTGAAAGCACCGTTACTGCATTGGACAGGATCCCTGACAATCAGCGAACCATCAGCGCCAATGACATACTCATACCCAGCTTCTGCAATTGCTAAGCGATAATTGGAAGCCACCAGCATTAACAGTGTGTCGAATACTCCAGAGGCCAAGGCTTTTTTAGCGGCTTGAATGCGTGCCGATGTTCCGGCGTTTGGTTCCAACTGCTGAATACGCGTTGCATCTTCCAGGAGCATTACGATCAGGCCCTTCAGTTCGTCAATCATGGAGGTAACTCTCAATGCAGGGTGCCCCGAAGAGCACCGAGGGTTTTATTCAGGCTTGAAGTCCGAAGGGACGACAACGCGGAAAAAATCGAAGTCCTGCACGGTGGCCTTACGCATGTCATCCGATGGGGTGATCAGCTGCGGCTCCATAGACAGGCACGCACCTAACTGCGGCTTGCTTGCCAGAACGCCTAAGATGTTCGGTTGCTCAGGAAAGGTATAACCAAATGTGTGGCCGTTCTTGACCCAGTATGTACCGTTGATTGCGCTCATCGCTTTTGTCCTTACGCTGGTGGATCTGTGGGTCAGATAATGGTTGATGGCACGCTCAACGAACGAGACCGGCAG
The DNA here is from genome assembly GCF_032707045.1 of Providencia sp. PROV175. NCBI lineage: Bacteria > Pseudomonadati > Pseudomonadota > Gammaproteobacteria > Enterobacterales > Morganellaceae > Providencia > Providencia sp. PROV175. The sequence continues at coordinate 193,165 of NZ_CP120534.1, read as the reverse complement.
ACCACTGCCATGCGCCAGGCGCTGAGTGTTAGAACGAACCAGCTCACGCTCATAACCAAAGCTGCTGCTGTAGTGGTACCACAACGTGCGACCTTTCTTGAACAGGTCGGACTCGTTTGCTATGCGCATGAACTGAGCCGGAGTCTGGCTCGGGCGTTTTGGTTTTTGGTTGATAGCGTTCATAGTAATGACCTCGATAACTGTTATTCGTTTTGTTTACTGCCTCTAAAAACAGTATCACCCACGGGTAACCGCTGACGAAGCGAATCGAAGGAAAAAAAGATATTTTTTTGAGAGGGGAGGGCAAAACAGAATGGGGGAGATCCCCCCATAGTTTAGATGGCGTATTACCGTTCGGTAATGCTGGTGGCATTTTGCATTCCGGAAAGTTTCACCCAGGCCATAACTTGTTCTTTGTCCAACTGGCCGCTCAGGGTGATGTAAGCCGGAGCGGCAACCAGGAGCGAATTACCGATAGAGAAATGGACGTTCACATCAACGCGGGACGCCCAAGGTATAGCAAACCAGAACACGGCATCGAATGGGGAGTGGATATTGATGCCATGTATCAGCTTCACTTCCCAGCGAACACCATATTCACCTCTGATGCCACGATAGAGGTGACCACGATCGCAGGCCCAGTCATCACCATCTACGTCACGCCAGATAAGCAGTTTATCATCTACAGCCTTAACGCTAGCCCCATAACGGGATAACAGATTCAGGATGGCCGCTGGTTCCTTAGCGAGGATGCTTTCAAGAACCACTCGCGAATCACCACGAACCTGTGTCACCGTCACAGTATCGTTTTCACCGAACCAAACTTGATGACCACTTTCTGCCAGGTGAGCAATCAGATTTAACATTGTAACTCCATGTGTTAATTATTTTTGTGTTAATAGTTAACCATGACCTTTACCGCTGACGAAGTTAAAAGGACGACAAATTTGGAAGGTGTTAAAACGGGGATTAATTGCAAAGAGATTGGCAAACCACATCATGCTTAGGTCTGCCGATATGAATGGCGCAGCAGATCTCAGTTTTTGCAGTCGAGCTTTTTGACGAGCCAGCGCTGAACCGGGAGGGTCTCTAACTCCATTTCAATGGTACATCTCTGGTCTGCAATGATGGCTTCATAGGTTAACGTGTCTTTAGAAACCGTACCCTGGGAAATGAAAATCTTTGCATTTGCTAAATAATCAAATGCAACCTTGCGAGCGATGTGCTCGTTCTCTTCGTTCAGATGCAGTTTTGGCAACTCACCCTCAGCCGTAGTAGCTTGAGCCAATGTAGGTAACGCAAGGGTCAGCGACAATAAAATAAGCAATCTTTTCATTGGATATTAACCTGTTGGGATTATAATCTGCCGAAGCATATCATTTCTGATATACCTCGGTTCTGTTTTTTTGGGTTATCCGCCAGGGTAAAGCAACTCGAAACGTTGAAGGAAAGCAACGCGGGCTTCCTCCGCCGGGAGAAGTCGTAACCCCATCAAATCCGCTGGTGGATATTTAGCGGGATCCGGAAACGCCTGGGCACCATGTCGGCCGAACATACTCATTTCAGTTGCGAGCATACGCAAATCAGCCACTTTCACCTCCGGCGACTCCACCAGCGGCAAACCATACTTTGCTCGAATAGCGCGATCGACACGACCTTCGATTTCACGGTAGTCCGGCAAGCGCGCTTTAAGAGGGCTGCTCACATCACCGCAGTATGCTTCACTGGCATCATGCATCAAGGCTTCGAACGCAAGATGCGGTTTGTAGTGGTTTAATAAATTTGGCCACCTGAACAGAGGTGATATGCTCACCTCAGAACAACACAGGTGCCTTAATGAAAAAACGAAATTTCAGTGCAGAATTCAGACGTGAATCAGCCCAGCTGGTTGTGGATCAGAACTATACAGTTGCAGATGCCGCGAAAGCCATGAATATCGGGCTTTCCACCTTGACGCGGTGGGTAAAGCAATTACGGGACGAACGGGCAGGCAAAACACCGAAAGCATCCCCTATCACGCCGGAACAAATTGAGATACGTGAGCTGAAGAAAAAAATTCAACGTATTGAAATGGAAAACGAAATATTAAAAAAGGCTACCGCGCTCTTGATGTCAGACTCCCTGAACAGGTCTCGGTGATCGGGAAACTCAGAGCGCATTATCCTGTGGCCACTCTTTGCTGCGTGTTCGGAGTTCACCGCAGCAGCTATAGATACCGGGAAAACCGGCCTGACAATCCGGACGGCAGGAGAGCCGTATTACGTAGTCAGGTTCAGGAGCTGCACGGCCTCAGTCATGGCTCAGCAGGTGCAAGAAGTATCGCTGTAATGGCAACACACAGGGGCTTCCGGATGGGACGATGGCTTGCCGGACGGCTAATGAAGGAGATGGGGCTGGTGAGCTGTCAGCAGCCTGTTCACCGGTATAAACGTGGCGGTCATGAACACATTGCTATCCCGAACCACCTTGAGCGACAGTTCGCAGTGACAGAGCCCAATCAGGTATGGTGCGGCGACGTAACGTATATCTGGACCGGTAAACGCTGGGCATACCTGGCCGTTGTACTCGACCTGTTCGCAAGGAAACCCGTGGGCTGGGCAATGTCATTTTCTCCGGACAGCAAACTGACAACCAAAGCGCTGAAAATGGCATGGGAAATACGAAATAAGCCATCCGGGCTCATGTTCCACAGTGATCAGGGTAGCCACTATACAAGCAGGCAGTTCCGACAGTTACTGTGGCGATACCGGATAAAACAAAGTATGAGTAGGCGTGGTAACTGCTGGGATAACAGCCCGATGGAGCGCTTCTTCAGAAGTCTGAAAAATGAGTGGGTGCCGGTGACCGGCTACATCAGCTTCAGTGAAGCAGCCCATGCAATAACGGATTATATCGTCGGGTATTACAGCGAAGTCAGGCCGCATGAATATAACGGTGGATTACCACCAAACGAATCAGAAAACCAATACCGGAAAAACTCTAAAACCGTGGCCAATTTTAGTTGACCACTACAGTTCAACCAAATGGCTGACCAGCACGCAATGCTGAGCCACGCTGTAATGCTGATCCAGGTGACCGGTAAAACGACAGATATTGGACAGAGCCGTCGCGATATCCTCAATATTAATCGCATCAGGGTTGATATCTTGGAACGAAAAACGTTTCCCGCTGTGGGTCAGTATCCAATCCGGGGCGGAGCCTTGTTTTACTTGTACGTGCATAGCTGCCAACAACTGCGCCACCAGCGACCGCTCCAACACAGTCAAATTACCAGACGTATCTGCCTGAAGGAATTCAAGCTGCTGTTTAGTGTACTTCGGCAAAGTCATCTTCTCTCCGATTTCATAAACGCTTTAACGCGCAGATTTTAAAGCCAACTTGTAACGGGTCTTTACTGCTTACTGACTGATTTTGCTCTTCTGAATTTGTTGCCAGGCCTCAATCTCTCTTTGAGAATCAGCATCCATGTCACCGGCCTGCAATGTGATTTGTTCCTCCAGAATGGAATCGAGATAGAGGTGATAGCGAGCACGCCGCTGTATACGCATAACAAAGAGAGCAAATACCAATACCCCACTACCGATCAGCGAGAAGGAAATGGCTGGGAGTGATGTCATCGGCATAGAGGAACTGCCGTCGTTAATCCACATAGACAGCTTTACCACCAGCACCGCAATGACCAATAGAACTACTGGGCGCATGATTGGGCGAATGGTACTGAAGCGGTCATCCCGGATGGAAAGGAGAACACCTTGAGAGGGGTCGTAGAGTGCCATCGTAAATACTCCGGTTGTTAATCTTAAAACAAAGCTAGCACGGTGCATTTGGCTGACGAATAGCGAGCGGCCACAGTAGAACGTCTTTTTTGGGTAAGTGAGAGCGCTTGATTACGTATGAGAGATACCAGAAAAAAACGCCACTGTTGCTGGTGGCGCTTAATCATATCGTGTATGAATTATCGAACGGAACAGACGGAAGCGATTAGATATCCAGCTCAACGTCAGTTCGGGGACGACAACAACAAGGCAACACTTCGCCTGGATTCACAAAGGCCAGGGGCTTAGTCACATACTCCACCGTACCGGCCAGTAAAGACACTCGGCACGAACCGCAGTAACCTTCCCGGCACTGATACTCAACCACAATGCCTACTGACTCCAGTCGTTCGAGGATGGTACTCACGTCGCTGGTGGCTTCAATCCGCTTTTTGCTATGTACTGCATGGATACACCCAGACATAATTCCACCCTATGTAGTGATACTGAACCAAGGGATCTTAAAATGTGCTAAAAACGCCTCAGCGGCTCCCAGAGGCGTTTCTTTGTTTCCAGTGCAATCGTATGTGGATTTAAATCAAAAAGTCGCCCTGAGACGTTTTCATGGCGAATGAGAAGGGATCCCGATCCTTCTCCGATCTACTTTACGACGCCGTGGAGCGACTCACGGCGTCGATAAAACGTTTTTCCCCAACACCAAACAAGAACGAGTCCAGCGCTTTACGGCCCGCTAACTCAGCCCCTTCCAATGCCGTTGCCAGGAAGTCGATCGGGCACACCATGCGGCCAGACAGCTTATGGGTGACCACCAGGTGATGGTCATTCATGGAGCGGGTAACCAGAAACTCTACTTGTTCACCATGTACCGATCGGCTGAAGCTCGCTTCCACTGAAACATGCGCATAACCATTTGCCGTTTTTACCTTGCCTGCCAACTCCATACGCTTCTCCTGTGTCGTTTTCTTGTCTGTGGTCAATCCTACCACCAAGCACCCTCCGACAAAGCGGGATTAACACAACTTGCCAGCGATTCTCTCGGCCAACCCCTCACAGGAGAACAACAAGTTATTTTCCTGTTCACGGTTCCCAAAATGAAAAAACCGCCCAAGTGAAGGCGGTTTCAAATCCAGCATATTGCTCGCGTTATTCCTCGGTCAGAGGCTTCAACGAGAAACGCCCAATCCGGGTATAGCGACCCAGATAGAACCCGACGAACGAGCTCAACACCACACACATGGTTCCAGTAAACCCAATTGGTTCATGCAGTACATGCTGCTGAATGTTCATGATCGCCCACATGCAACCGGCGTAACACAGAAAACCAGGAACGGATACCAAACGTTGCTCTCCGTTTGTCAATGGCCTTAGCCACCCATACACCGCGCAACCAAATAAAGCGAAACAGATAAACAGGCTCGGAAACGCTCCATCAGCCAGGGCATTCATCCCCGCCACAACCAGAAACAGTAACGATACGTTAAACCAGTACAGAGATCCCGGTGCCGGTATTTTAGTGCCAAACAATCCAGACTCACTCGGTGCCTTTGCCGCTTCGATGCTCATGCTTACCCCTCGTTGATTGTTAGTTCGTGATCGGCCAATCCAATCACTTGAGCCCTCGACATCCCCCACGGATAACGAGAGCAAAACTCAGAACTTTAAAACCCTGCCCAGCCTCATCACCAAATCGCGATAAAGCCACTTTCTTCGCCCCCGACAGAGTGACCCACCTTGTGACACAACATCACCAGATGAATATTAAGACCCATACGCTCCGTGACGAAATTGCTTAACGAAGCCAATGATGAGTATCCAATTTCGTCACTGAATGCCTTGCCCGCGAAATCACAAAGTAACTTCACCAAACCTATCTCATCCACCAGCGCCAGGCTCAACGTCAACGCAACTACCTCTGTGCGCTCTCCCACCCCAGATGCTCGTTGCGCCGATCGCTCTGTGGCAATTCCGCCGCATCCGACAAGCTCGGCTCCACACTTTTCAACAGCGTGAACTATGGGGACCCCCAAAACTCTCCCTCAGGGCTTCCTTCTCAAATAACCGGGTGGAAAGCTGAACCCTCTTTCACACCCGAGAAACGACTCAAAGAGTACGGGAGCCAAAAAAATCAGGCAAAGGTTATCGGCCTCGTTTTGCGCCCGTTTTGGGACGGACTCAAAACCAAATCCGTTAACACCCCCAGTGGAATAAACCGTAAAAAACCCCAAAACCCCCGGAGGAAACTCACTCCAAAAATCCAAAATGCATTCACACCCCTCAACAACCCCCGGAGGAAAATCATTCGAGGCATCCTGCTCATCTAAACCTCATACTGAACCCGCCATCCGCGACCCGCGAAGTGCTCTAACTCAACACCCTAAACAATCCCACCCATATCATTGCCCGCAATCCCTGAGAAAAAACAAAGCGCCATTTCCGTACCTCATTCTCACTTTGTTTACCCGAATTACATTCACATCGAGAACAAAACAAAAACAAAATCGCTCCTTCTTGTTTCGTTTACCTTCCCACCTTTCCCGATCGCAAATAGTCACCGCAAAAAAAACAAACCCGGCCATCCCGAATTCATTCTTGATACCCCAGCGCCCGTTGAAAGCCCGAGAGTCGCCTAAAGGCTCACTAACTGATCGCCTGAAGGCTCACTTTACAGAGGGAGACGTGTTTAAAATTAGGCGTAAAAAACCGGGACGGTGCCCGGCTTCAGATGTGCTATGGCGATGCGTTAAGTTAGCTCATAGAGGCAAGCTCATGGATTGGCGCGCTCATATTGAGAGACCAGCGGGAGACCTTGTTCTCAGCATCAACTTGATAGCTGACCAGGAACATGTAAATCCCGAAGCACAAGCGTGAAGGCTCAGTGAAGCCCAGCATGCATTTCGATTCCCTCGCCCCGAACAATGCCATCACCTTCAAGAGAACGTCCTGATCCCATTCATCAGCATGATGGATATACACCAGAGTGTTGCGTTGCAGACCCTTCGCAAATACTTCAAGTGCAGCCAGATCACTATTGGTATCAGCCAACACCTTAACGGCCGCGATCTTTTTGTGATTCGCCATTGTCATTACCGTTTCGACAGTACCGTCCAAAACTTCATGGGTCGCCTTTAGTCCCCAAAGTAACTCTTCGTGTTTTGTACCCAGGTTGCGGGTGAAATTTGCGCACACTTCACTGATTGCAATTGTTGCGTGTCTGTTAACGTTTTCGTGAGACATTCTCAACATTCCTCTTGAGTTGATTTTAACCATACCGGTCGTTTTGTTTACGCAGCTATAACCCCACGCTAAAGCTGCTTCCTACTCTCTGTTATCCGCCGGGATAACAGCTGGCGAATTGCCCGGTTCTTTTTCATCTCAGAACGGATCAAACTCAGCTGCGGTTCGTAAGTAACAATGAGCGTCAATTCACGGGGTGTAGCATCCGTGAAAACTTTCGCTGGATAGCTTTCCCCTTTGTTCACTTTCAAATACTTCGGAACCACCCTTGCAATTTCCCCTCCCGCCTTTCGCAATGGAGTCATCCTCGCCCAGCGGATCCGAACGGATGGACCCTGCTTAACAACGTTGAATGAGTAATGCGCTTTTTCACCACCGGCCGTTGCCAGCTTCCAAAAATCTTCTCTCAGCGTCGTTGCTTCGGCAGTCAAAACATCAGCCGATCTGTCCAAGGCTTTGACGCTTTCCTCCAGATGCTTGATGTAGCTTTCCACATCCATAGAGTTACCCTCACTTTAAAAATTCAAAAAGACCAAAAAAACGGAACCCCTATTATTACCCCACATGAGATCTCTTCCGGCTAAAGCAAAAACACCCTAAATAGGTTCAAAAACTCAGCCCCCCCAAAAAAAGCGGTAATATTATTACGCCGCCTTAGTGATCTCATGGACTGTTTCTCTTCTTTTGCACTCTCATGGCGAAAAGAAAGGCATCAGAGTTGTTGGGTGAACACATGAAAATACCTTTTTGAGCAAGACTGCGATTTTGGGGGGCAAAGAGGCTAAATCACTGCCTTTTAACTAACCCCGTATATAATATGGCAGCAGAGTGATCTTGTGGCATTTCCCTTGATTAACACTCTTATGGCGAAAAGAAAGGCATAAGAGTTCAATAGTCGTTACGTAATCCAGTCACCAGGCACACTAAGCACTAAAACAGCACATCAACTCAAGGTTTTTCGTCCCCGAAACGAGGCGCTTTTCCGGCTTGCGATCGAAATCGTCCCATCAAAATCTATCCTGGTAACAGCCGAAACATCGTGGAAAAGAGATGAAGATTAGCAGGTGTTGCCACTCAAAATAATTTGGTTCAATCGGTGAGTTTCTGACCTGTATTTGGGTTAGTTAATTTCGTCAGCGGTTATCCCCATGATAAAACGAGAGGGGTAATCCGTACCAAAAACAAGAATTATTTTTAAGTCGATAGCCCTGATTTACGGCCATATCTAGCCGTAAATCAGGGATAAAAAAGGCCATGAATGAAGGCTAAATCTGGCCTTAAAAATTGGCTAAATATAGCCGTAAATCATGTCCTTTTTCGTCCTCGTTTTGTCGATGAAAAAGGATGTTTTGTGATTTTCGAATGGCTATGATGTGCTCCGATTGTCTCGGGGCGAACGAATTTTTCGGGGTGATATCTCGACTGTCTCACTTTGTTAGCAGCATGAAGTGGCAAGGATGGGGGGGACGGAAGGGTATCACAAGCTGTAATTGTGTTAATAAAAGGTTAACAAATGAGTAAGAAAAACGCGATCGTATGTGGTGTGGACATTGGTTATAGCAACGTCAAAATTGCGACTGGCGATGCTTTTGCTTCTGTACCAGACGTCTCAATCTTCCCAGCGTATGCCACCACGGAAGAAGAAGAGGATGTAAATCTGGTGAAGCGCAATCGTGACCACGAAGTCACCGTCTACCCGAACGGAAACATGTGGCGAGCATTTACTGATCGTCCAGATGGGCGTGAACTACATGACAGTTATCACACCACGGAAATGTACTTGGCGCTGTACTTTGGCTCGTTGGCAAAAATTGCCGAGAAGGTCGGTAGCACCATTGACCTGTTGGTAACTGGTTTGCCTGTAAGGCTCGCCAGTGATGATAACGAGCGCTCCAAGTTGGTCGCCAGGTTGACAGGTACATTCACGATTAATCCGTCCACAAAAGTGACGGTCAAGCAAGTGATGGTAATCCCGCAAGGTGTTGGTGTTATCAACGATGTCGCGAACCGCGAAGGCTTTATCAGTGAAGATGAACTGTCAGAATCTAATATTCTGGTCATCGACCCTGGTTTTTTCTCGATGGACTATGTGGCCTTCAGTAATGGTAGCCGCGTGATGGGCTCCAGCGGCTCTTCACTGAAAGCCACCAGCACGATCATTGAAGGAATTGTTCGCACTCTCAATGAAGAAAACCCGCATGAGCGGCGTGATGATCTTCCTGAAATGGTCGAAATTGCGTTACGCAAAGATGCGGCTTCGTTCTTCAATGGTGCCCGCCACATTGAAGTAAAACCGCTGCTAAGCAAAGTTATTCCGCAAATCGCTGGTGGCGTAGTAAAAGAATTGCGCAAAAATGTCCGTGCGTTAGGGGCTATTCACATCATTGTGACCGCTGGTGGTGGAGCTCCTTATTATGAGCAGGCCGTGCGCGAAGCGTTCCAGAATGCCCGTATTGTAACGAGCCCAAATCCGGTCGCAAGCAACGCAATTGGCTTCTGGAACTACGGCGTTGACACCGTCATCTACGGTGACGAATAACGGATAAGGATACGTAATGCAGTTACGGGTGACGATTAATGACATTCTTTGTCCCGAGCTCGCTGCGTACCTTGAGTCCTGTCCACCAGGCAAAAGAAGTAGCGCACTGGTTGCCCTGGCGAACAGGGCTTATCTTGAAGGGTTAGGGCGTGAGGCAACGCCCAACATCTACAAGAAAGGAAAGGTAAGCGAGAAGCCGCGCTCACAAAAATTGGCAAAAGGAGGAAAAACAGGGCAGAATATTTCGTCGCCGGTGGGGACCGGTCTACAATCGTCTTATTCTGAAAACCAACCTGAGTTAGCAAAGCAGCAAGTAGCTCAGCCGTTGGCATCAAAAGCAGTAGAAGCAGTATCCGTTATACCAGGAAGCAATATTGAGTCTTCGGAGCCGCGTGGGGCGGTGTTGATGAAGAGCGAGGCAGGAAGCGAAAATACATTGTCGGTATCAGTAGATACTCAATCTACTGAGAGGGATACCTATGTTAACGCTGAAAAATCGATCCATACAGAGACCGCGTTGCCGCGTAAGCGGTTCCGCTTAGGCTAAGCCACTCTGTTGGGTTAGGGGTAAACAAAATGGGTAAATTACTGTTAAGCGCCAGTGTGGCAGCAGTAATCCTCTCATCTCAAATACTCCCGGCACAAGCTGGGGTGGTTGATTTGAAAGGAACGGCATGGGAAAAACATGCCAAGAATGAATGCGGTCTGGACCCGCATCTCTTATACGCCGTTGCTTTGTGGGAAAGCAAACAGCGTGCCGGTGGCGGCGGTTATGTCGCCCCAAGCCCTTGGGCACTGAATAATGCAGTTTACGGTGCCTACTATCCAAAAAACTACGAAGATGCGAAGCGCGCGCTTAAGCGCTACATAGCCGCATCTAAAGTAACCGATATCGGTATCGCCCAGGTCAACTATCGCTGGAACGGGAAGTATGTCAGCAAGCCAGAGGATCTTCTGGATGTAGACACTAACATTCGGGTTGGCGCGAAAGTGTTATGTAACGCTATCAAAAACTCCCCAGATGACATCGTTTTAGCAATAGGTAGTTATCACACTCCGAACCCGGAACTGCGTGACAAAGCGCGTTGGTACGGTACGAATGTGCTCAGAATCTGGAAGAGGCTGATTGAAAATGGTTAATGAAAACATATCGCTATTGAGCTGCGCTGCTTCACTGGAAACACGCGCGCAATCTTTTTTCCGCAGTCCGTTTGTTCTGTCTGAAGATGATCGCTTAGTGTTAAAAGACAAAGACCTTCTAGCGCAGCTGACAAAATCTGTTAAATCATACAACGTACCTGTTTTTATAGTTGACTACATGCCTGGACGCAAACTTACAGAAGTGGATAACTTCGTCCGGCATGACTCCTATATTCTTCGGCTTGCACTTCTCGTGTACAGCATCAGGGTGAAAATTCTCAACGGCACGCTGGCCGAGTCATTTTACTGGTTGGGCTCCGATGAAGCGTTGAATTTCATTGAGCGGCTTGACGATAGTCAAACCATTGACGCCATCATCAAGGGCGAACTGTATATCAAACCGGTTCGTTCGCTGCGGGAGCTCGCTTCTGGGGAGTGGAGCTCTGTTTTTGGCAGTGATAACCCGCACATGACTTTGCCAGCTTATTTGCAATTACGTTTTGAACATTGGAGCACAGATCTATGAAAGCCGCACTCGTAAAAGATGAAGACATTTTTGCTTTGGCACAGCGGATGGTCAAACTGGGCTTCCGTCGTCGTATCATTACCACGTCGCTTAATGCAAGTGACCGACTCATTGACCATTTGAAAAAACAGTTCGGTCAGGAAGAAGTGGCAATCGGACGCTTGAAACTGTCGGAAACCTTCTTGGCTTCGCAGCCAAAAAAGATGGAGGCAACCAACTTTATGAGCATCTATCTACGTCGCGCGAAGGACCCTAGCAATCAGGATGACATCAGTGAAGTGGTCGATTCGTTTGAAGTGTATCGCGAGTTAAATATGCGATTCAGACCGACTATTGCGGCGGATGTTATGCTTCATCCGAACGAAGCCTGGACACTGGCGCGTGACTTCCGTTCTGATGAGATCCGAATGGTGAAATGCGTACATTGTAAAATGTCCTTTATCACTCCCTTTGATGGTGATCGTTCGAATAAAAAGCATAAGTGCCCGTTCTGCGAAGATAAGGCTCATTAATGCAAACGCGAACTTTGATTGGAATATTCACAGCGTTAGCTTTGCAGGGATGCACTTTTCATACGTTGCCTGGCAGCCAGTTGGTTGCTCCCGGTTATATGCGCGTGAATCTGTGCCAAAAGCTGGACTCGCCCGAGCTTTGCAAGTCGAAGTTTGGCGAGTTCAAGAAACGGCTGATCGTGAAAGACATTTCCTCCACGGCGGGGTATATCATTCCAGATTCTGTTGGTTGGGGATGGGTGGTAAACAAAGTGAATGCACCTTTTGTTTTCTACGACCCGGAACTGAAGACAGAAATCCCCCCTCTGGAAGGGGAATTTATTCCGGGAAATTTCGAACCAGCCCTTAAAGTACCTTGCACGAAAGATGCGACATGCAGCCACCAGCAAGTGCTAACCGCTTGGAAAGATTCAATTTAAATCAAATTCACAGTGTTAGATCCCTTATTTAAACAATAGGGGATTTTTTTTAGCCAGATTTCTTCGTCAGCTGTCATGGCGGGGTTACTATGCTCTCAACACGAAAAACTACTTACCTGCAACTCTACGAATAAGGTACCGAACATGAAAAAGATTCTGACCGCTTCTTTGATTACTCTGGCAATGGCAATGACGGGCTGTGCTTCTAAACCTGTTCCGATGCCGGTGGATACCAATCCGTCGGAGGCTTTACAGTTTGCCCGTGCAATGGAGATGCGCCAAATTACAGATGCAGGTGATAATTATGTCATCTATAACAAGCTGGTTGACGGCGGGCGTATTCTCCCACTTGAGAATCCAGTAAGAGCAGGAGAGGTTGCCAAAACTCAACGGTCAGGTGCCGGTACGGCAGATGTTGTTGGTGGGTTGGCTATTAAAGATCCATTCATTGCTTTAACAGGTTTTTTAACCGCGAAAAGACCTCAGCCTTATACTGATGGGGTTGTTTTATTCGGTTCCTGGGCAGGGGGAGACCGGGAAGTAGATCAGTCTCAAATGTTTGAAGCCTTTAAAACCTTCGCCCCTAAAATGGCAGGTTTTAATGAATATGAACTATGCGGGCAGGACAAGAGCTGGAGTTGGTTCTCGTTAAGTAAAGCTAAAGAAACCGGGCACCTACCAAAACCGCCTGTTTTAGTCAGCCCTGAAGAGTATCGCTCTGGGTACGCATCGGCCTGTTTCTTCTATCTTGCGGCGAAAAAAGAAAACATGCCATTGATGAAGGAACTATCTGTGGCCCTTGGTGCAAAACGAGCTCTGTTTGTGCCAGCCTCCCAAGAGCATGCTCCGTATGTGTTTTACAACGGTAAGGTTCTTGAATTCAAAAACTAATATTACAGACGAAAGTAGAAACCCCGCCAAAACTGAGCGGGGTTTTTTATGATTAACGCACTTGTATTGAAGCGCCTGCTTTATCCTTCAGGTCATTTATATCAACGCTATCAACGCCATCCTTGAAACGGTCGAGGCTGTTTTTACGTTTACCGTCAACGTTGAGAATGCTGCCTGAACCGGTAATGCTGTCGAGATTGACTGATTCGGGCGTTGGCAGTAAATCGGCTGAGTAAAGTGAACCAATCCATTCCGACAGATCGACTTTTTGGAAGTCAATTCGACCAAACTCTTCCAACGTTAAGCCACGGCAATCCGGATTCTTGTTATCACCCCAACCAATGCCCAACTGGGCGCGCCCTTGTTCTTGGAAAATTCGCCCAATCTGTGAGTTGAACGTGCAGTAACTTGACCGTTTTTCAATGCACTGCCCTAACACTTTGGATTGGCACCAGCTATCGATGAAGGTCGCAAGTTTGGTTTCTTTTTTCACAGCAAGCTTAAATTCATCTGCTGTACAAGCCCAGATGATGTTTACCAAGATGTTTGCAACCTGATATGCCATGTAGGCATAACCGACAACGGAAATAGCGGAAGTAAGGGTGGAAGACAGCTCTACAGAACTGGCTAATGCGCCGTCGGACCCGACCGCAGCAACCGATTCTGACCCAGCAGCTGTGCCCCCGGCCTGGAATAACGCATTTGTTACGCTCGAACCAAAGGTGTCCAAAGTCCATTGAGCAACTTGTTTAGTTAAAGTGCCCACCGCCTGATCCATCATTTCTCCGATACCGAGATCTGCAATTTTATCTGCAACCGCTGACCCTGCATTACCAGTTAAGCTATCCAGTGCAGACATTGCAGGTTTAGTGATTGCATCAATAGCACTGTTAGCCAATTCAGAACCCATGTCGAACATGCCTTTACCTTGCTCGAACATGCCCGCTTTAACGGCCAGCGCATCTGAAACTTTCAGGGTGTAGTAGGTTAGCTGAAGATACTCAATCCAGCTGACATCAACAGGCTGGTTGCAGCAATCGACCCAGCCACCCAGTGCTGATTTACAAGTAGCAGCTTCACCTTTGAATAAGGTGCAAGTGCGATTGACGTTGATAGTTTCATCACCGCAGGTCATTTCGTTAACCGCGTAAGTCGCCGCTTGAAGCATTGCGACTGCCGTTTGGAAGTCTCCACTAGGTTCCGATTCTGGCGTTAAACAGGTACCGTTGATGCACTGCACCGCTCCAGCACACTGGTAAGTCTCGGTTTGTGTAGTGCTTGGCACTGTAACATCTTGACCGCAGTCCCAGGTCTCAGAAGCTTGCCAACAACCGCTTTGCCCACCAGCTGCGCCTGTGATGCAGGAAGACTTAATAAATTTGCAGGCATTGTTATTATCAAAGTCTTTGCATGAGTTATTCACTCCGGCATCAGTACCACAGTTAGATACAACGGTTGCACTACGGCAGAATGGGGAAAGCCCGCCGATCGGTGGTGTTTTAAGATCCTTTTCGCACACAGTAACCCCATTGATATAAGCGCAGCCATTCGCGTCAGGTGTGACTGTTTCATTGCAGGTGACCGAATAGTTTTGGCAATAACCCTGATTGACTGCATCCAGAAAAGTATTGAACCCTTCTTGGTTGTCGGCAATCCATTCATCTTTGCTAACGGCCTTAGATGGGTCGTAGCGAACTTCCAATTTCGCATAGCCTTCACCATTGCCATAAACTGAAACGCGTGTTTTGAAAATCAGTTCATCGCCGTCTTGTACTTCCTGGAAGTTCTGAGTCACGTCAGCCTGTGGATCAACACGCCAACTGGTATCCAACTCGCAAGGCCCTTCGGTTTCTGGTGGGAATAACTCACCTTTGCTGTAGTTCCAAGGTCGGTATTTCCCATCAGTACCTGCATCCTTCATTCCTGCAACAGGGCCCGCAAATACTTTTTTCTCACCAAGGTAGATCTGCATATAATCATCCCAGGTTGCGTAAGTCAGTTTTGCACTGGAAATGGCTTGCGGGTTGTAAACGCGAACACCTGTATATTCTTCATATATTTTACAACGACCATCCCAGTAGTTATCGCCGACTCTACCCACCCAAAGAGTTACGCAGGCTTCACCGCAACCTTCAATGTTGGCAGAACCGGAGCTATGGCTCAGGAAGCCTGCCACGTAAGGGTGGGTTAAACGATAGGTGCCACTGACGCTGGTGGTGCGAGTGCACTCTTTATAATCAGGAATGTGTTGCTTAACACCGTCCGTATTCAGTTCGGAGGTCATTGAGCAGTCATCCAGATCCTGCATGTATTTATCCTGGTTCGCCAAGAAATCTTTGTGTTTGTCAAAGATAGAATCCGTGGCTTTCAGTTTTGCAGTCGTTTTCGTTGAGCCTGAAACGGCGCGATAGGCTTCGCCTCGCAATGACGATTCAGAGGCAAGTGCAGAACCAGTATCAAAGCCTAACTTTTGGGTTTCACCATCATTACCATACACGGATTTCAGCTGATCCAGGGAGGTGGATGACGCCTCGCCAGGATACACGTTATTTAAGTTAACGGCCTCACCATCCCCATACTGAACAGTGCCGTTACTATTTGCAGAAAGACCGGGTAGAGACTTATAGAATTCAACCGCTGACTGAGCATTTGCTGCCGAGTTTGCCGAGTAAGCGTAGGGGGCATACATCGCTACACCCAAGTGGCTCATCGTGAACAACGTGCAGACCGTTTTTGAAAACCAATTTTTCCTAAAAAGGGTTATCATTCGTAATCACCTTGTAGATTGCAGGCATTGATGGCTAGGCGTATCACAGAAAATTTCGTCACCTGAAAGAACTGTGAGAGAATCAATGCATAGAGACGCCATTGAGCAAGCATAAATCAATGACGTATACGGGCAACAAAGAAGGGCAGCAAAACGAGGTGCTTTTCTTTTACTGATATTTGGGAGTAAAACATGAGTACATTTGGCGCACACGGCGTAGCCTATCTACCCCCCATTGTGGTTCACAGAGTTCCAATAAGCACGAAAAAGTCACCACCCAAACCACCGGGGATCCAAAGAGACATTGCGCTTTGCATGTTTTGGCTGGTACTCAGCGTTCCCGCTGCTTATATGCTCTATATCGGTTGAGTTTTTTAGGCCAAAAAAAAGCCTCCGACTGGAGGCTTTTGTATGTTAAGGGTTATTTCTTCTCGTTATCAGACATCAGCGCCTCGACAGATTCTTTTACGACATGAGCATCAGTACGATGCATGTTGCTCTTCGTGGATTCTACCTTGCCAATAATCGCCATTGCTAGCTGCTGATCGCCGCCTTCAAGCCTACCGTTCACATATTCACCGCCGGTTGCGAGGGTGACAGCGTGGAAGGCCTGAATACGAGCGTGTTCCATTTGCTCTGGCGTATTGTCTTTGTCTTTGACGGTACCGTACAAGTGTGAGATGGCATTTTTAGCGTATTCGCCTCTTTCACCTCCAACACCAGTTACTTGAGAAGCCATTTCCTGTCCCTGACCGTAACCTTCCTGATAAGAGAACCCCCCCGGCTTAATGCCGTTTGAAACCTTGTCTAAGGCGCTTTGAACCTTAGGCATCGCATCCCCCGTCATTCCATAATTTGATTTGTTCACCAGTTCATATCGTGCAGCATTGCCTCTCATAGTGTTGAGTTCTTGGGTTGAACGGGATTCATGATTCTCAACCTGTCCTTTATTATCGAAATGCTGATCAATAACGTGCCCCTGGGCTGTGCCTGGTGCTGATTGGGCATAATTACCAGCTATGCCTGCTGCTGCCTGACCCTGGGTAGAACTTGAACCATTATTAACACCACCAGCAATACTATCGATATGCGCTTCGGCTTGCTCTGCGTTAGCTGCGATCCCTTGGTTTGCCCTGGCAGCATCAGCGCTGACCTCTGGTTGTTGCGAACCTCCACTAACGAAACCTGACAGTTTAGCTACTTCGCCAGCTTGACCTATTGAAGCCGCTGCGCTGAACTGAGCGAATGTATGCGCATCTTCCTGTGTCATCCCTAGTGAAGAGAGGCGTGCTGTATCTTCGTTGATCCGCTGAGATAAGTCTTCGCGACCAGCCAATACCTGAGTTAGTGCGGCTTGAGCTTCGTTGCTACCTCCAATGGATTGCGCAATCTGTGCTGAGTTCATGTTTTGGCCCAGAGAGCTACTCATCGAATACTGTTGTGCTTCAGAATAGGATTTTTGAGCCGACTCCTGTTTTTTATAAGCTTCACCGTATTGTTGGGTTGCCGCAGTGCTTTGTCCTGCTGCCTGCATGCTGCTGTAATAAGCCATTGAAGACTGTGACCTGATTTGACTGAGTTGCGAGCTTAGCGCGTCACTGTTTGAAGCGTTATCACTGCTTGAGTAGCTCGCGTCCGCCGTGTGAGTTTTACCTTTTGAAGCTGACTCATTACGCTGTAAGGATGCCGACCCAGAAACTGAGGCACCAGACCCTCCAATTTTCAAACCAGCAGATGCCTCAGCGCTACCTTGAACAGAGCCCATATTCAAAGCTGTCAATGCTTCAGCTTCGGAAGTCCCGTTACGCGAAGCGACATCTTGAACAAACGAACGCTGGGAAGAGGTTAGAGAACCCAAAGCAGCTTGCATGGCATCCTGGCTTTGTTGAGACTGGGTTCCATTTCGCATGTTGGAAGCAACCTCTTGGAACATTTTCCCTTCTGATGCAGAGCGTTCAACCGAGGCTGACTCGACGTTCTGTTTAGCGCTGGCGAGGTTAGTAGAAGCAGATTGCTTCATATCAAATTTAGGCAATGCGGAAGATGCACCACCCATGACAGACCCACTGGAGCGATCGAAGTTCACATCAGCGCTTCGGTTGTTCATGGCTGGCGCGTTCGATACATCAGGAGCCATCTGCTTGGTATCAGCTGCGTGAGGCGCAGCGGCGGAGTTTGCCAGTGAGTTAAAGGCGACCGAACTACCCCATACGATAAAGCCACCCAATGCAGGGATCATCGCATATAAATTCCCAGCAAGGCCGATGCTTTTTTGAGTTTCAAATAGCATCAGATATAGCTTATCGAATGAAATCGGATCTATACCATTGAAAATGGCAGACAAGTTAGTTTGAGTGTGAACAAGCACGTACATGTTTACAACTGCTGCCAGTGGCATCCAAGTCTGAGTCCAGATAATGACCAGAAAATATTTCATAACCAAGCGAACACCCATAATGCCCAGACCGAATAAAAAGGCCATGAATGGCGTAAGAGCATAGATTAGCCCTTGGAAAATTGGCATAAACGCCGCCATCCAAGACAGGAAAGACGCGCCGGAGGATGCCCACTGGAAGGCTTGTTGGGTTTGCGTTTGAGTTCGGGTGATAGCAGCGGCACCTCGGAAGGAGGCTTCATATCCATACTTAGGCACATCACGAAGGTAGGGGTACATGATCATCGTCATTTGGAAATCACGCATCGTTGTACCGCTTAGGTTGTAAAAATTCATGATCTCCTGAACTTTTCTGCTCGTATTACAGACGTCACCATCGCCCTGACAAGTCCGGCCCAAAGCGGCATAAGAACGCTGGTAGGCTTTACGGAACATGTCAGAAGAGGATGCATGTTGCATGATCAATTTATCAAAAGCATCTGCACAAGAATATTGTGAAGATACACCTTTCATATCTTCCATTCCTGGAGCCCAGCCCACCATATTGCCATCATAAAGCACGACGTGCTGGAAGCGGTCATCAGATCTCAGCCCTTGCACGCCTTGAGTGCCTCTATAAAGAGTTGAGTAGGTTTTCGCCCCCCGAATAACATCTTTAGTCACGCAGGTTTTCATATAACTTTCCACGCTTCTGGCGAAATCTACACGCGGTTTTTCGTTGGCTAAAAACCAGCGCATTGGGTTTTTTAATGTGTCATAAAGAGACGTCATTGCCACCAATGGATCCAATGCACCATACTCAGTCATTGAAGGAGTGGAGAATGCTTGCTCCATTTTTTCTGTAATTGAATACCCGACAGTGGATATGATGGAGGCCGATGCTGCAAGGCCTGCCGGAACGTTATCAACTGCACGGAAACGTCCGCTAGTAACATCTTCGATGTTGACACGAGCCGAAACCTGGAAGAACACCATATACATGACAATACAGACGGCCATGTTTTGGAAGGAGACGGTTTTACCTGCTGAAATAGCCGATGAAATAACAATCCCGATCACCCCTAACAATGCAGCAATGCGAAATAGATCTGAGAACATCCCACTATTCATTAGCATTGCAACTGCGTTGAAAACATTATGCATAAATTCAATGTCACCAACGGTATATACGTTCCACTGAGTCATTTACTCATATCCTCTTAGAGTGCGCCGTCTACCGACCCTTCACCTTGATATTCAGTTAAAGGCAGGGATTGCATGTAGGACTGGAAGGTTTCCTGGATCTTCTCTTCACCGCCGTATCTGGCCGCTAATGTGCTATAGGAAATTGCCAAATTACGTCGCGCATCTTCTATCAACTTATACATCTCTTCGTAGTAAGCTGAAGCAGAATCATCGTTAGACTGCGCCATACGGGCCCCTGTTGCTGCGGCCGTTAGTAGATCACTGAGGTATTGATTCGCAGCCGAGTAGGATAGGACAGGTGAGATGGCTCGAATATACGAATGACTGGCGTTCAGGTCATGCCTTGCCAAAATGATAGCTTTATTACCAGCGCCACCAACGTTGTAATACCCAGCCTGTTCATGCCGCTCTCTAGATACTTCACCACCCGATTTTGCCGAAACCAGATACCCATCATCAATGAAGAATTTATTAATGGTGTTAGCAACGCCATTCAAGCCAATTTGCTGTTGCACTGGGTTTTCGCACGTTTCGGTTTGGTTTACGCAACTCCACATATGGAAGGCGGGGTCACCATGAATAATAGAATCCAACACGGAGCTAGTTGCCAGAGGGCCAAGTCGAACAACGCTTTTTTTAATGGATCCGTCTTTGTCTGTACTGATATCTTTTCCAACAATAATCGTACCAGTGAGAGACATAACCAATTCTTTCTGTTGTTGCTCAGAGCCTTCGAATTGAGATGAGAACTGTCCATTTTGCAGCAAGCACCACATGAGGTTGCCATAGTCGCCACAAGGCTTACGTTTCCCTGTATCACCTTTGACTTTCTCTGGGGCTTCACCACCACCTGAGTTACCCCACATTGCCTTGAACTGGTCAACAACACCATCAGACGAGAGTTGGGATGACACGGACATTTTGGCATTTTCACCAAATGCGGAAGCTGTATCTACCAGTAATCCTTTTGCTAATTGGCAGGAGTTAACGGTCAGATCGTTCATTTGCTGAACAACAGCCTGCATTTTTGAAATGGCATTATCCAGAACTGCATCCATTGCGTTAAGTGCCAGCTGAAAAGCCAGACCAGCCGCGTTAGCGGCGATGTTACGTAGCATCTGAACAAACTGCTCGGCATTGATAAATGAGAAAGACCCACCAAAAAGGTCGATCCCTCCACAGCCGCCCGACGCGGCAGGAAGATCGATTGTGACTGGCGTAAGAGTTCTTAGTTTATTTCGGAGAACAAAGCCCCCACCAGTGTACCCATCACGAGTAATGCTGTGATAATCTCCCGCGCCAGTTACATTGGACATTGAACCGAACATACTATCGAGCTGGGTACTGATATCCGCAGCATTGGAAGAAGACGTGAACACACCCGACAGAGCAATCGATATTGCTAAGATAGTGCGTTTGAGCCCTTTAGATTTTTGATGTTGTAAAACCATTTTTTGTTACTCCCGCTACTGTTATTTCGCCTTTGTAGATGCTGCGTAACCAGATTTCTTCTGAATGTATTTGATAAAGTCGTCCGAGTTCTCCAGGTACTCTTCCGGCATATCTTTCAGGATGCTCGAATCGATATACCCATTGTCGTTATATGGAAGCGTGCTTTTGTACTGCTCGTTGGTGATGAGCCCCGAGTCATGTGCAATCATGATTGTGCGGGATATCAACTGATCGGCACTGAGAGGCCCGAATGAAAGAATCCGCGTTGCCTCTGGAGGAATAGCCAGTGCGAGCGCAGGAGTGTTGGTGATCTGCAATTTTGCTGCTTGACCAGTATCTGCACGCCAGTTCTCCATGATGTTTCCAGGCATTGGTTTACCATCAATCGAAATTGGAATAACTTTCATACCGGTCATGTAAGTGAACGTATTCATGATCGCCGCTTGTTTCACACAGATTGAGCAATCTTCGCCACGGAAGAAAAAGAAAACCCCAGCGCGTGTGGCAATGTCTTTTATAACAAGCCGTGAGTTTTTTTCAGCCTCCGCAGACTGGTCCATAGCGCCGAAGGTAGACGTAGAGCGACGACTGCTTTCATCAATCAATGGATCTGTAGATGTCACTAAGCGCGCCATATCAGTAAACCGGCTCGCCTTGTCCAACATAATGCGCTGCGCAAGGTAATAGGCCCGGACGTTTTCCTGGGTTGGCTCGTCAATTGCGCGGTCACGTAATTTCTGTACGTTTTCACGGTACCAGGCCACGGTAAAGGCTTCAGGCCCCTCTTCAGGAGTAACCGCAACGGAAGGTTCAGGGACAGGCATTTGCTTGTCCTGCTCTACGGTTTTGTCCGCTTTAGCAACAGTAGTCTCAGGTTCGATTTCTTTCGGCGGTTCAGGAGGCATTTTTTTCCAGAACCAGCCTTCTTCTTTTCCATCCAGAAACGAGGTACCTCCAGCGGTAACCTGCCCGTTGGAAGCCTTTGGTTTATTATCTTTGCCACCCTCTGCTACCGCATGAGCAGAGAGCACCCCAAATACCAGGGTAGCGATGACTGTTTTATTGAAACTTTGGAATTTCATCTTCATTACCTTTGGTAAGAATTGCCGCTATCCTGTCAGTCCAAAAAAAGGAGTTTTTCCCCTTAAAAACCCTGGCTTTTTCAAGCTGTTGGCACAGTTGATAGTGTCTATATCTTTGTTGCCCGATCTTCTTAATGATGCTTTCGGGTTTTATACCAATTTCCTTACAGGCCTCATCGAGGGTCATGCGTCCGCCGTACTTACGTTCAAGTTCACGCTGCAAGCTGAGACGGTTAGAGTCAGTGCAGAGTATGGCTGGCAGCTTAAAAACAGGCATGAGCATCGAACGGCTGTGAGCACATACGAGAAGTTTCATCAAATCCCTCATCTGATGAATCAATGAGCGGTCATTTTGTCATACACAGGCAAGGAAAACGGCAAAAAAGGCCAGCAAAATGAGGCCAAAAACCGGTGTTCTCAAAGGGTTGAAGGAATCGCATGTGCTTGCGTTTTGTTTACCATCCTTCCGTTGTCTGTGAATGCAGCTCCGGTTATGGCTGGTAAAAAAAAGCAAAAAAAAACCCTGTCCGAAGACAGGGTTTTGGGTGGTTACCCTAGGCTGGAATTACGATTTGCTCTTGTTGCGAGTAAACGCGATCGGCATCGAGACAATCAAAAGAACTTTGATGACAAAGTCCTCTGTCACCTTGATGCCAAAGTGACTACCGAAAACAATCACCATGACAGCAATTGCAACAGTAAAAACAAGAGAGAAGAAGCGAAGGGTATTAAGTTTCATTTTAGGGCTCACTGAGGGAAGTTAAGCACAACGAGGATGTTGTGCGGAGGGGAAGTTAAATCGAAGTTATAGAGAGTGACGCAGTTTCATAATTTTACCGTAGACATCCTGAAGGATGAGCACGATGAAATAAGCGGCCAATGCAACACAACCGGCAGCAATGACAGACATGACAACAATAACAACTACCATAGTCATGACATCAAAGCTGAAAAATACCGTTGCAGCTACAATGATTACCGCAGGAATCAGCGGCAGGAATTTAAATATGTTTTTCATACATCACCAGTGAAAGAGAGTTTGTGGACAGCAAAAAAGCAATTAGTGAAACAGGTGTGCTTTTAAACCGATGGTGTAACGAGAGTAGATACCACCAAAGAGAGAATCTTTGAAAACATCCGGTTCTTCATTATCAGACAAAACAGCCTCAGCCATCTCCACGATACTCACCAACATCTGCGCGCAGAATGAGTTTTTCTTAAACAAATCCCGGTACAAACTGGTATGAATCACCCCATTCAAGTCCATCGCCAAGTTAATCAATAATGCTTGATTAACAGACAGCGAAGGGCAGTCAGGGTCATTGAACGATTCCGTACCAACACCAATTCGGTTCATTGCAAGCAATGTCCGAACCTCGCCTTCCAAATCAGCAAAGCGATGATTGATGTCAATATAGGTTTCTTCATTAATCACCACACCGAGATCATCGCGTAAATCAGAACCGCGCGAGTAATCTTCTTCATCAACGGGCACAATTTCCAAAAGGATGTTGCGAACAGCGATAGGGAAAGTTGTGGTGTAGCTATTGTCAGAGGTAACGTAACGCATGAGAAATACTCCTGTAGATAAAAATGAAGGGTAAGGATTACCAAACACATTGTTCTTTCATGAACTCGGGCTCATGTGCCACGAAACGAACAGCCTCAGCCATCGTTGAGTCGAAGAACCTGGAACACAAACTCCGGCCAAGCATGACTATCTCTTTTTTGAGAAGGTCAAGGCTAGGGTCGGAGAAACGGCCACATGCACAACAATACGCAAAACGAGTCGCCAGCTTTAATACCTGGGATTCGTTCTGATTAATACCAAACGCAGTATTGGCAATGCCAAGTCCACGATCGTTAAGCAATTTCACAGTTAACATATCGGAATGAATTAACGCCAAGTCAGCTTGCTCCTGAACATCAGAAGTGGGCCAAAGGCGCATCTTTTCAGATACGAATCCGTAAATGCTCAATTCGACAGAATGAGACATACGTACCTCTTTAATAGATTTATGAATTTAGAAAATTAAAAGATACCGGGCTTGCAACGAGCCAATGCGGCCAGAATGCGTTCGCGAGCAGGGGAGGGGCTAACAGTTGCCTGAATGCCTTCCATCCAATCCTCAACCGGTATGCGGGTGAATTTGTCGTCTGTATTGCGGATACGAAATGCAATCACTGCCCAACGTGATAAAGCATATTTAATACAAGCTTCATCACCCGGAACGACAACGCCACGCAGTTTCGCGGAAGCGTTATTGTATTCAATCAATGCACAAGCACTCATACAGTTCACCAAAACGAAAGGCCCGCTACGGGGCCTTTGCTTTTCAGAAGTTAATATTATCGTTTACTGTGACAGGAATAGGATCCTGATGTGCAGCAATATCGATGAAGTTAAAACGTTTAATGTTGGTGGCGCGAAGCACTTTGCCAGTAGAGAGCACAAAGGTCTCAACATCAGCATGGCGACTATCAGGCCAGGACTGAGAAATTGAGGTTTCGCGGATTAAATATGACCGTTTATTTGATGTGAAAGACACATAAGGTATCAGCATTGCTTAACCCTCTGAGCCCATCAGACCGTAGCCGTATGTCGTTAACGTATGCACTAAACACAGTGCATCAACGGTCATGTACGGCCACCAATTACCTGTCTCATCACGGAAGAAGTGTATTTCTAGTGAATCCGGGGCCATTGGGTGGTACGTATTGATCACGAAAGACTCTTCAAAAACGGGTAGGTTTTCAAACAAACTAACACTACGCTTTGGTGAATTGCCATGCACGTAACCAATGAGGTCATCAATCATTTCAACGGTAAAGCCGCTTTGTGGTTCAACGACAGAAGTATCAAAATTAATATATTTAGCCATGATGAATATCTCCAAGAGAAAGTAAAACGCTGACAAATGCCAGCGTTATTCTTTAAGCGGTTATGCACACTTCCGAGCAGCTTCGTTCGGGTAGTAGTGATAGAACGCCTTCTTGTATTTTTCGAAACCGCGACGCTGTGATTCAACGAAGTCCATATTTGATGGCGCATCGTAGTGGTTCGACTGAATTAAACGATCTTGTTCAGCCAGGTCATGCTTCCAGCGATGCAGAACACTCATACGAGTCTCTTCTGGGTCCAGTTTGGCGAAGAAGCAGCAGCTAGTGAAAGAGCACAGATCCGACTGATTTTTATCAGAGAAGATCCAGAGAATTTCATCAACACGCTGTTCAACGTTGCTTCTGGGGGCCGTCATGATGTACAGAGAGTCACGAATAATTTCGTAAGCCATCTGTTGCGAATAACGCAATTCATAACGATCATCTTTGGCAGCGCAAATTGCTTCATAAGTCCGGTCGTCAGCTTCAAACAGTTCGTTGAAGGACAGCTGATTTTCATGAGCAAATGCATTTTTGGACATAGTCATTTTGATCACCTTTAATAGATTTAAAATAAATTTAGGAATTAAAAACCCGGCCTCATGCAAAGCAGGAGGCTAAGGATTTGTTTAGGAAGGTTTTAAAATTAACGAGTTAAAGCTTTGCGGGAGACTTCGAGAAGCTTTCCGCGAAGGGCAGAGACAGAACCTACAGCAACACCAGTATCATCGAATAGAGAAGTCATAATGTTTGAATTAGCACCGCCGAAGCCAATACCAATAACAATCACACCTTCTTTTTTCGCGTCATTAACCATCTGAATAACAGGCCCGGAGTTATCGGGCTTACCATCAGTGACCACGACCATGACATGGCGATCAGCGCGCGCATTTAGCAAGTCACTGAACGCAGGCCATAAAGCTTGTTCCAGTGGCGTACAACCATTTGCGCTAATACCAAATTGCTTAGCGTTAACCGCAGCCCGGAAGCTTTGTTCACGCGCTTTTAGCAAGCCAACGTTATTTGCGGTGGCATGTGGGAAATGATAGGCCGAAGTCGAAACACCTTTGATGCCGTCCAACGCAAAGAGCAAGGAGACAACAGCGGCTTCAGCTTCAACCATGTCAGAACCCAATGAACTGCTTGAATCAAGCAGAACAGTAAAGGCAGAGTTGAACTCAACAGCTTTAGATTTGTGTCGGAATAACTTGGTTTCTCCTAAAAGAGCCGAAGTCAGCCGACGCGTATCCATAACACGACCCGTTTCTTTGTGTGTACGACGAGTTTGTTGCATACCTTGTAGTAGCCCGTGCATTGACTGACGAAGGCCAGACGCAGCCTGAACACCTCGGAGAACCGAAGCTTCTCTGGTTGCGTGACGCTTAGCCGGAGCAATACCGAACGGGGTAGCAGCAGGTGTGCGTTCACTTGGAGAAACGTTGTCTTTAATACAGTCATTCAAGCGTTCACCAGCACCTTTAATAACCTCGTTGAGATTATCATCAGTGACATTGGCAAAAGGGTCTGAATGGTCTGATTTAGACGGTGTTGAGCTGGTAGAAACGCTGGTGGAAACATCACTGCCAGAAGCAGGGCTGTCACCATTTTCAGGTTCATTACCAGGCTGAGCGGAAGTACCTTGAGACGATTGACCGTCAGAAGAGCCATCGCCAGCATCTACATTAGAGTCAGCACTATCATTATCTTCGCCAGGCTGTGAGTTATCACTGCTTGGTTCGGATTGTGAATCGTCACCGGTCTCAGGAGGCAGATCATGTTGGTCTTGTTGATTATCGTTAAAAGCATCTACTGCAAGATCGTAAAGACGACAGGAAATATCCAGACAGTCGGCAATGGAAGGCGCGTTAATCGCCAAACCGAGAATGTCCATCGCTGTATCAAACATGTTTTGTCCGAATAAGCGAATGAAGTCTGATTGGGCTTGATCAACAGGAATGTTAAGTGCGTGATACCGTTTGAAACCACACAAGAGTAAACCGTTGATAAATGCTACAGCAGGATCATCAGTTGGTTTCGTGTCCTCATTAAAAACAAAGTGATTTAACGCTTTGAGAAATGAAGGCACTCCGGGAAAGCGACGACCTATCGCACGTTCAATACGAAGATCTTCGGTTATGTTTACCAACTTACCAAGAACACTTGGGTTGTAGCCTTGTTTGGCACGAGCAGGAATGTCTTCTTTCAGAATCGGAAATTCTGTGTATTTGACATGCGCAGCTTCGTGAACCAAATAACCCAGAAGGACGTCAGACAATTTTTCAGCATCCTTATAGAAAGGAATGTTGATAGTGAATGAAGAACCTTGCTGAGAAGCACAAGCCGTAGAACCACCAACAGTTACATTCACTCCGAGCTGATCGCTCAGGGCGCGTGCAACGACGGGCAGAGAGTTATAAATACCCATACTTACCTCACAATAGATTTAATATAAATTTAAAAGGACGAAAACGAGTCGTTAAGGACGTTTCAAACAGGTGCGAAGGTCACCGTTGTCAGCCAAACGTAAAAAAAACGTTTTGCTATCCAAAGTCACCGAGGCGTTTTGCAGTACCTGTTGCCAGGTAAAGCGGTAGAGAGAGTGAGACGGGCCTAAACGGAGGATGTCGAAATCAGTTTCAGAAACACCAAGCCAGGGCAGGGTATTACCAAACAACACAGCAAAAGCCATAGGAAGCTGCTCACCGTATTTACTAAACTCAACAAGTAACTCGTTGTTGCACAAAAGATACTTTTGCATAACCAAGTCCATATTTAGGAAATTAAAAAAGGCCCGTAAAGGGGCCTTAGATTTAGAACATCATGATCCCATCGTCTGAATCGGTATCAGCAAAATCCAGATTAACTGGAGTAGCAGAAGCCGGGGCATTCAAATCGACAGCGGCAGCAGGAACGACGAAAGAACTCAGCAGCGCGCTATCATCAACAACTTCAACAGAACCAGCAGGCTGATTAACTTCAACAGTGCTTGACGTATCAGCCACTGTAACAACCGGGTCTGCAACAGGACCGGCCGGAGGCAAGTCGAGTGGCAGGTCGGCCAAGAAGCTATCATCAATCGTTTCAGCAACAGCGAATGCGTTCGTGTGTGGAACCACGTCAGCAGGAGTGGCTGGTGTTGTTTCCAAAGCAGGTTGTGCTGGTGGAGAAACCAAATCGGTAGTCGGCAACTCAAAAGAGGCGTCGAGAACCAAAGAGGCATCCAAACCAGAATCAGCTTGCGGATTTGAAAGCAACGATACAAACGACTTAGCAGCTTGTGGATCGCGGAGGTTGTTTAGAAGGGATAATGCATTGTTGTAGTCTTGACCGGTAACTTTGCCTGTCAAAGGTAAGTTATCAAGCACTTGAGACATGTACTCGCACAGACCTTCAACACTGGGGTCAATAAACGCCAGAGTACGAAGTTTTTCAGCAGAACGACGTAGCGGATTCAGTGTGTGTTGACTGATTGCATCTTTGCTATTCAGGTTCTTTAAGAACTTGTCAGCAACGGAGGCAACGTCTTCATAGACTTCATCTGCTAGACTTTTTACCTGACTTGCAAAACCATCTTGAATGATGGCATTGCCATAAGGAGTGATATGAATCGCAGTAAACCCAAATTGAATTTGGGAATCCATATAGCCGATATCAATCGCGGCATCGCGCACAAGGATTGCACGATACTTTTCCTCAAATGAATTAATCCAGCCATTAAAATCAGCCTTCAAAAATTCTTTTTTGTAGTCATAAAACTCTTGCTTCACATCCTTCAGTTCATCGATGAGTGCATTGACCTTATCCGTTGGGACAGCATAGCCGCCCATGAAAGCAACACCGTAGGACAAACAAGCTTTCTTAGCCTTGTTCTTAAAGCGTTCAAACGGGTTAATCAACTGCGGGTCAATCACTTTCTTAGAACCAAGAGACACCATGACTTCTGGTGGCAGTTCGGCATTTTCACCTAAGTCTTGACGTTGCAGCTTTTTACGGCCGCTAATGCAGGAAATCTCAGAAAGAGAAACCAGGATTAATTGGTCTAAAACTTGAGTGTGAGTTTGGTTATTCGTAGACATATTAGTTACCTTTTATTTATAAATTTAAAATATTAAAAAGGCCCAGAAATGGGCCATTATTTATTTAGAGAATTGCATTTAGAGAGGTGTTAACAAGGTTTAACCGAATACCGCTTTGAGGATGGCATGCAGAGCACGCTTATCATCAGCACCGGCACGGTTACCGATTTGTAAGTCGAAGGAAACTTGCAGAGCTTCAGGCATTTTGGCCTTATTCATCAGCGAGAAACGTTCAACCCAGGCAATCAGCGAGCGAGTAGAGCACGTAACAGACAATCGCGTGTCTGGCGAAACAGCGGATACCTTGACAGAAGAACTGTCATTGGACTGATTAAAATCACCAGCGATATCACTGCCGACAAACAACTTACGAATGATGTTAGCGATTTCAACAAACTTACCTGCGAGCACTTCATCTGAAATGAACTTCTTGATTAACGAGGTTTCAACGTCTTTTGGCATGTAATTCGCGTTGATGAACATATAGCGATCGAGGTTCGCGACGTTCAGCACTTTTACACCACCATAGACACCCGTTAAATCACCTTGGCCGATCGAGTTGGCTGTAGCGACAAAACGGAAGTTAGGATGCTTTTTGATCACTTCGTTGGTTTCAGGAATAACAAGATTCCCACCTTCTAAGATCGCGTTAAAAGCGTTAGCACAGCTTGGGTCAAGTTGGTCGTATTCATCCAAAAGGAAAATGAGGCCAAATTTGTAAGCAAGTGCCAGAGGACCATAAAGGAAGTCTGTACGGGTATCACCGGTCATTGTGTCGCAAACGAGACGAAGACCACCGACAAGACTATTAATGTCCAAATCCTGAGAAGCTGTTGTTTTCATCAAAGGCCAGTTCAGTCGAGCGGCAACTTGCTCAACAATACTGGTTTTACCGCAGCCTGTAGGGCCGGAGATCCACAGCGACTGACCCTGAGGGTAGTTAATCCACATCAGGACAGACGCACGCAGAGACGGCTCAAACACGTAATGATCATTTCGGCTAGGGATGGCAGCACTGAATGCATTATCCGCAGCGAAACCAGCATACGGTTTAACCTGCGCTTTCATGTGTTCTGGAATGACAACGCCGAATAATTCCGGAGAGATTGCGACGTTACGAACCAGGGTATCAGCAGCTAGAGTAGTGTTAAAAGTAGACATGTATTACCTCAATAATTTAGATAGATTTAAAAGAGTTAGGGAATTTAAAAGTGAAGAGTCGTCGAATTAAGCAGCAGGAGAACAGCAAACCAGATTGGAATGTGTATACCGGCTACTCATTTGTCCTTGTTCA
Source organism: Providencia sp. PROV175 (assembly GCF_032707045.1). Lineage (NCBI taxonomy): Bacteria > Pseudomonadati > Pseudomonadota > Gammaproteobacteria > Enterobacterales > Morganellaceae > Providencia > Providencia sp. PROV175. The sequence goes on along the minus strand of NZ_CP120534.1, from coordinate 162,997 downwards.
CAGACAATCGACTTAGGTGCATAAGTGGCAAACGCCGTAATACCACGCTCGGAAAGCGCGGTGATCAGGGTTGGCATAAAGTAGGTTTTGGCATAAACCAAAACACCTTCAGCCTGGTGACGGGAACACAGCAGCAAAGCGATATCTGCTAGTTCGTCGGCACGTTGCTGCATTAACGAAACGGTGGGGCAGTCATTGAACGAGAGTTTTTCACGAATGATTTGTGAAATGTCACGTTCAACATCAATCACACCCATTTCGCGTTGTGCGTCGGATGCTTTATATGCAGTCAGATTAACGATGGACATGGAGAGACTCCTAAAATTAATAGATTTAAAAGGTTTAAGGCCTCAGAAAAGAGGCGAGATTTAAGGTATTGCAAAGTTCCAGTAGAGTGACTGGAGGCACTTGTTGTTCTCAGCTTGAGAACGAAACACCGTTTTCGACGCATAAAAAAACCCGCTGCTTAAAAAGCAACGGGCTATCGAATTTGGTACAGATATGCGTGTGCCGTGTGAATGAGAGTAAACGCATTCAGAATGGCGATATGGCCGAAATTAGGTGTTTAGGGGCAGGTTGCCAGAAGTTAGGCGGTGTGTACCGCACCGCTACAATAATCAATTCTTACAGCTGGGTCAACAAGAAAAAACCCGACCGAAGTCGGGTGTGAGAGAGTTAAAACAACAACAAGGCATTGTCTTCAACACCGGTGAGTGCATCTCCTTCTGCCACAACAGGTTTGATGGCTTCAGGTGGAATATAAACGCTGTCCTCTGGGGAAGCTTCATACTCATAGACAGACAGGCTGGAGCGAAGAGACTCCTGAGTCACACAGTCCGGATATTGCTCAGCAGTCACATTAAGACGCTCAGCGATCATTTTCCAGTTAGTGCGACCTTTGACTTTACTTTCCAGATAGCGAAAACCAAACCCATCAATACGGACAGGGTCTGTGCTTTTGAAACCAAGACCTGTTGCAAGACCTTGAATCGACGCCTTAAGCGTTTCTTCAAGATTAGACAACTGGGCTTTCACGGCTTCAAACTCGGCTTCTTTGGCGCGGACATTCGCAACTTGACGGCGGATGTCAGCGATACGAGCAGAGAGATCATCTGGAGCAGTAAATTCACTGGTTTGGGCCAGAATATCGGCATCAGAAACCAGCAGGATGTCTTGCTGTTTATCAAAAGCCGGAGCTACCTTTTGATTTAAACGTTCCCAGAACTCTTTGCATGCAGCAAACAAACGTGTGAAAGCGCCCTGGTTAGGTTTGATAAGGAAAATCTTCGGCTGATCTTTAGCGGACCAGAAAACAAGATAAGCTTGCGGGGCACCTGTTACGAATAACTGATGCTGCACCTGCCAGAAGTAATATTTAAATTCCGGCGAGGCTGAACCTTGTTCGAGGATAGCTAAATGTTTTTTCTCTGAGAGATTCTTGATCTCCAGTACAGAACGGTCATCGAGCTGTCCATCAAGCGAAGCTATCATGAACGGGTACTTGGCATGTCGAACGCAAAAGGGTGAGGCTATTTGCCCCAATTCACTTTCGCAGTAAGACCGCGCAAGCGCTTCGAGTTTGTTACCGGCATCCACCTGCTTAATCGCAGATAGATCTTCAGAAGCAAGCAAGCCTGCATACTGAAGGTATAACTGATAAGGCGTTTTCATAGCTCCAGGCGCACCCAAGAGAATTGGGGAGCATGTTGCCGTAACACCTGTTCTACGCCATTTGTGCCACTCTGGAGTTCCTTGTTCAATATCGACAATTTCACAGATTGAATCAGACATACGATCACCATTAATAAATTTATAAAATTAAAAAACCGGCAATAAATGCCGGTTATGTTTTATGCTGCTTTAGCTGTTGAAATCAGGTTGCACAACATCTCTTTGAGACCTTTGTGTTTGACTGAATTCAAGGCAGATTCAAGTTCGTCGAATTGACCGGACTGAAGAGCTTGAGAGTAGAGCACTTGCATGGAGTTAGTTTCAGCTTCAACAGAAGAAACCCACTGGGCTGCACTGGCTTTAAACTCCCCGTCAGCAAGACGATTAACAAAGTCATTTGCGATCCCAAAATCACACATGTGAACTGACTCAGAAACTTTCGTACTGAGCAGGTCACGGCGCGATTGTTCCAATTGACGTTTTGCGTAAGCCAATTCGCTGTCGTTGAAAGAAAATGCGTCTTTCAGTTCGGCGATCATGGTTTCGTAAGCCAGCGTTTTTTCTGCGCGGGTAACGAGTTTCGCAATTCGTTTGAAACTGCTTTGACGAACACCTGGAATTTCAGACATCGGAACTTGAAGTTCTTCTGGCTGAGATCCACCCGCATCAGACTTGGGTTGAACATCAACTGGAGCTGACTGAGCTTCCTGTGACGCAGGCTGAGATGCCTTCTCAACGGGTTGGGCCGATTGCGCAGGGGGAGCGACGTCATCATGAGCAACAATTTCACCCTCAATAACACTGTCGTCAGCAACAATAGGCTGAGATGAAGCAACATCATTGTTAGCAGCCTGAGCAGCTTGACGTTGAGCCATTTCAGCAGCAGCAGCTTCAACAGGGACATGAGCGGAAGACTTGAACCCTTCTTCACCGTAGGTATTGAGATAATCAATCACTGCGCTGATTCGAGTTCGGTTGCCTGGGATTAAATGAACGGTTTGTTTAAGGGCGGATTTCAGAACCATTTTCCACGGGAATGTTGTCCACGGAGATAATGCTCTTTTATCAACTTTTTTCCAAGATTCAGAAACTGCGCGAGCAGCGGCTAAATCTTCAACAGTTACAAAGTAAACGAGGTTGCGGCCATCTCGCATGAGAAAGTCCACATAGACACCACGGAAGTTACCGCGAGCGCCTAAGGTACCTTTATCCGTCACCGTCAGAATCAAATCCCCTTTGCTAGCAAATGGGTCAAACTCATGGATCGGACTATTACGACGACCTTGTGGCTTAAATACTGCATCATTCTCAAACACCAATTCAGCAACAATGTCTTGGCAGAGTCCTTCATCTGTAGCCATTTTGATCAGGCCGAGATAAGAGACATCCAAGATCACCCGATTATTGCGTGGAACCAGATATGCCTGTTTCTGTGCAGGGTCGAGTGTCAAACCGGAACTCGCTAACTGTAAAAACGCAGTCTCGAAAGAACGCGGGTTAGTTAACGCAATACCAGTGAGATAGTCACTGTTGTTAATGATGTGCTTGGCAAACACACACTCTCTCTGGAAAGAGATATGTGGGTGCATTGCAGCCTTTTCAAACTGACTACCTAGAGTCATCATGTGACGGGTCACTGTGTCAACTCTGACCGTGATGTCAGTGTTGGCTCTTTTCGCGTTATTGTTGTCATAAGCGCGACGGGCATTGTTCGAATAAGACATGGTAGTACCTCATATTTAATAGATTTAAAAATTGACCAAACAGATATGAAAACGCCACTCAACGAGTGGCGTTTACTGCGGAGTATTAACCGCGCATATCGGAATAACTGCCATTACTAACAATTGCACGAGCTGCAATGAGTTGGTCTGTGACGGTAGGCTTTGTAGAAGGTACGAAGATCGCACTGCTACGAGCTGTCACAGTTTGCTTAACGGTAGGTTGTTGAGCGGGCGGCTGTTGTTTGGCTTCTCTCTTGGCTGCGGCACTTTTCTGTGCTTGCTGGAGTGCTGCACGGAACTTGTTACCGATCGTTTTCACTTCGTCATAACTCATCTTCTGAACAACTAACTCAGCATCCAGACGCGCCTGTAATTCAGGCGAACGCAGTGGTTGTTGAGTTGGTGTCGAAGCAGTGATTGGAGCAACGTAAGACTGAGGATTAGCATCATTAATTCGCGTATCAACGACCAGGTTGGTCGCAATATCGTGAACGGAGAATGCATGGAACTCAGTACGCTGAACATCGGAACCATCTTTCACATAGCGAGCTGTGCGAGCGATAGCTTCGATAGAGATCTCAGAGTCTTTCTTGATGGTATTGTGGAGAAAATCAGCAACTTTACCGAAAGCCTTGATAGGGAAAAACTCAATCACTTTTTGCGAGTTGATCTTCATTTCACAACCCAAACGGAAAAAAATGACAGAGTCATTACCGTTTTTAGCGGGAGTATAACGAGGGTCGATCGCTACTTTACCTTTAGCTTTGGAGAACATAGTTAATACCTCAATTAATAGATTTAAAATATTTAGAAAGTTTATGCCTGGAAAGGCCTGACTAGCCTGAGGTTAAATCTCAGGTACAGTCTGTTTAGGAAGGGAAGTTAAGGGTATTGCAATGGCCAGTAGAGTGACTGGACGCACTGATATTCCTCAGCGTGAGGAAAAACACCGGTTCGACGAGCAGCAAAAAGCCCGGAGCCTTATAGGGCACCGGGCTGTCGAATTCTGTTTTGTAGGCATGAAAAAGCCGTGAGAATGAATGCGGGATTCATTCGTAGAGGCGCTGGTGGCCGAAATTAGGTGTTTTGGTTAAGGGCTATTGCCGGAAGTTATGCGATGTAATCGCCAGAACAGAGTAAGCGATAGGAGCGTAAGGGTCAATCGAAAGGCAAAAAAAACCCAGCATAGGCTGGGTTTCTTGGGAGGTTAAGATGAAAAATGATAGAAGAACATTCGAAACTCAATGATACGCAGCAGCTAATTGAAGGTATCGACGATGAATGAAGTCCAGGGTGGCGCGATAGGTAAAGCTATTGGAGTAGCTCGTTCCATCCAGATGGACAAAGATCATGAATGCGTCTTCTAGACGTGAACGATCTTTTTTTCTCAATCGATTCTTACCAATATTGCATGCTACTGAAGCCAACATGAATTTAACTTTGGCCATCAACTTGATAGCTTCAGTCCGGTTTTTAACGCCGCATTCACGAAGTGCAATATCATCATTTTGACTGATACAAAGAGGGCAATCATCAGCACCTTCATGGTGACAGCAATGCCATCCACAATCATTACAATTGAGGGTATAGGTATTGCGGGAAGCATCAAAGCCTTCCAACTGACAAGGACTACCACAACGAATACAGTTTTCGAACGTGGAAGCATTAATGATAATCATAAATCACCTTGAAATTAATAGATTTAAAATAGTTAAAAGCCCAGGAATCTGGGCTTGTTTAAGAGAGATTAGTGAATATCAGCTAACAACTTCCATGATCCAGAGACCACGACGTTTGTCAGTTTCAAGGTCGCGATAACCAGTCACATTACCCTTGCGATCAAGAACCTGAGCTTTACTGGTGCGCACTTCGGAGTCTTTCCAGAAAACAACAGTGTCACCAATTTTAGCACCAGAATTCTCGACAGCTTTTTTAAGACCAATAGCCCAAACTTTATTTTGCCCTTCGATTTCAACATAGAAGGACATATCGTTTGAACGGTCATTTTTCCAATGAGCCATACCAAAAGAAACCAACTTACCTTCGTGCTCAGTGATAACAGTGCGAGAAGGACGCTTGGCGCTTGAAGTGGTGGAATCATCAGAATCGTCAGACTCATCAAGTTCGTCATCTTCAGTAGAGAAACGAGACATGATTTGAACAGCCAGAACAACAGCTGACAGAGTCAGACAGCCACAGGCAATGATTAAAGGAATAGTGGATTGCACAAATCCAGCCGTGAAAATATAAAAAGCAATGCCAGCTGGCACTACGAACGAAGCGTTCTTAGGACGCCAGAACAACGAGAGGAACATGCCAATATAAACAAAGCCTTGCAATTCGAAAGAAGACATAATATTCACCATAAATTTATATGCGAAGTCCGGCCACAGAGAAACACCCTGAAATGTGAGGATTCAATGGATGTAAACAAAGCGACAGACATCGTAAAAACGAAGTCCGGACACAGACAAAACGCAGGAGTTGAGATAAGAGGAAGTTAACAATTTTTTTGGTTTGGATTGAGATCCAAAAATACCCTTTGCTAGGGCGGCAAGGTGACATGTTTTGTTCAAAGAACAAGAACACGTCAGAGATGCTCTGGCCTGATTTAGGCGTGCGAAACCCGTGAGGAAAGCCAGTTAGGCTACCAGGGGGCGGTGGTATATTCACACCGAAGTTACGGGTTCGCGTTTGAAGTTATGCTGAGAAGAGAGTAGGCCATCAGCTAGGCTGTTACAAAAGCCTACTTCAGATAACCAGTCAAATCAAGAACTGTTTTTCTTCCGCGAAATGCTGGCCTTTTCCCATGACTTGACCGTTTTCGTATGACTAAATAGTCAGGCTTAAATGCGACTAAATGTGAGGATAAATCATGGCAACTACAGAGAAGGCTAAAGTGACTGATAACGCAAAGCAGGGTCAAATCAAACGTAACAACCGTGGCAACCGTACACGTTCGCCGGAGCCTACGCAAAACAAAGGGCAGGCACCTACACGCGAACGCCGCGAATACTCTAACCCGGAGATCACCGTACCGTTCCAGCTGCAAACGCAAGAAGGTATTCGCATGCAGCAACGCCACTACAATTTGATGTCAAAGGCGCTGTTTAATCTGACCATTAACAGCACCGGACTGGAACGCCTCGGTGTAAAAGGGGCGATTGACCGCACCAAAAAAGCCGTGAGTGAAATCCTGGCGGGACCAGAAAAAGAAATTAGCTTCGGCATTTCAACGCTGACTAAAGTTCTTGAAGAGGCCGAGGCTTCTGGAACGAGTCGTATTGAAGAGGTTTCGTATACGGCCCCGCGCGACTACAGCATTCGAGTACGTACTCCTGATGCCATGCGTGTAGTGCGTTTGTTCCGTAGCTTCGATGAGCTGATAACGCTGCTTGATCGCTTGTGGTTGAACAACCTGTTTAATCAGGATGAAGTGGATGACTATAAAACCCGCTTGCGCGACAGTATTCGCAACATGGTTAACACCCTTGACCGGCACGCATCGGCCACTGTCGAAGAACTGAACGACAATAATGGCAAGAATGCAGATGTTGCGAGCCCAGCGAACAAAGAGCAAAGCGAAGCTGAAGCCACGCAAACCGAAAGCCATACCGAAGCGTAATTACCCTCTCATCAAGCCCCCTCACCAAGGCAGGCCACCCACCTGCCTTTTCTGTATGCGCTTGCTTGCAATTAGTGAAATATTTGTTAACGTTCTTCGCATCCTCTGTTTGATTTAATTAATAAAATAACAAATAGGTTTCTATGAAGAAGACAGCCATTGCTCTGCTAACTTTTTCCTTGTGCCTTCCTGCCCTAGGTGCAAATACACAGCAACAAAATACAAATCCCCCCCACACGCAAATCACGAACGATCTTGAAAATCTGTATCAAGAAGGTTGGCGGTATTCGAACGAGGGTAAGTTCGACCTCGCAGAACAATCATTTCTTAAAGCTGCCAAACAAAACCATCTTAAATCCCAGGAATCCCTTGCGTTACATTATTACTTCGGAAAAAACGGTAAGGTTAACTATCGGTTAGCAGGATATTGGTTTCACCAGGCCGCAGGTCAAGGCTCTGCCAGGGCGGAATTTACATTAGGAACAATGTATATAGATGGTGCTGGATTTCCCAAAGATGTTGATTTCGGTATTTTTCTGATTAATAAAGCAAAGGTTAAAGGGTATAAGCCAGCTGAAGAATACATAATCGCTTTTGAAAAATTGAAAGATTCATGCAGACAAAGTTCTTCAAAAGAATGTGATATTACGGTAACTCCACAAATAGGGTGGTAATAAAAAACCCTTGTAGATATACAAGGGTCTGATTCAATCAAAACTGCGAGTTAAATAGTTCGGCAGCAATCCATCCATTGATAGATCATGTATGTTGAATCTTGGCCTTTTCCTGTGGGGTAGCGATACATTCCACCTTGCCACTGATATGGGGATTCACCGACTTCATGGCCTTCTTTGGTTTCAGGTGTCGGACTGAACATATTCAGTTTGTATTGCTGCTTAGGTAAGGTCGGGTAGATCTTTGACCGGCAGACTGTATCATTCCCCATAGTCCGGTAAGCCAAACCACGACGGTGTTCAACAGCAAGCTCGCGAATACCGGCCAAGCTGGTTGTTCGAGTCGTGTCCATACTGCGCACCGATCCCGTCAATGGGTATTGCCCTCCCCAAGAGCCCGCACACCACCAAAGCGAGTCCATTGGTTGTTTCCCCGCGAATTGAGCCGCTGCCTCTAATGCACAAGCTTGCTGTGCCACGACGTTTGCAACCGCAGCCGATTCCGGGTTCTGGAAGAAAGCCAAAGCTGTGTTGTTCCAGGTTGGGTCAATCTCAGAGAAACTAACCACATCAAAGTCACTGTACGGGTCAGCAGTACATTGCCCCGGCAAATACAGGTCAAGCATACGCAACAGAGGAAGAGCGTACATGTGGGCGTTATAGAAGCTGATTGAAAACTTATTACGTCGCTCTTCATCACCGCCGTCGGTTTGGATGCCGTACTGAAGGTTATTGCCGAGGTTAAGGTTAACCCCTCCCAGCGAAGACATGCAGCCTGGCGTGCGTGTCAGTTCGATGATTTTGCGGGGCTCCCACATAGCTGTCAGCACGCCTGGGTGATACACCCCAAGACCGTCTTGGCAAGCACACGCCATACCACTAGCGGCATTGTCTGGCACTTTACCGGAGGGGCCCATTGTAATTCCTGCAACCTTGATTGGGAAAATACACCCCCAGCATACGTCGGTAAAAAGCTTGAAGGAAAGAAGTTGATTATCACGGCATACCTCATTCACCGCAGGCGCAGTCTCGGCTGTTTTATCAGCCATTGCATTGCCTGCAAAGCATAAGGAAACAGCCGTGGCAGCGATTAGGTGCAAACTGAATGATTTTAATTTTTTGTGTAAGGATTTCATTTTGCCACCTTATTAGCATAGTTGGCTTCAGGGTACTCATTGATGATGAATACTTTTCTGTCAGCAGTGACGATACTGGGTACCGCTTCAATACCAAAGCGCTCAGACATACCTGGCTGGATCATGTAGAGTCGGGCTTTCTCACCGTAATGCTGCGCTGCATCTTTGAACGTATCCCAGCCATCACCGTATACGTTCGTTGTGATCAGAATGGGATTGATGCCTGGCTCCGTGTTTTCGTACTCATGGCGCGCAAAGTCACGCTGCCACGGCACGCTGGCATCAAACACTATCAGCTTCTGGCCGAACGGAATCACATCTAACGGATTCACCTTTCCTTTTTTAGCGACGACAACCCCTTCAGGCGTGACAATATCTTGGGGAATGATTACCGTAGGATCGATGGTGTGGGTTGCGCGCTTCTTAACTGTCGGGAACACTTCAAATTCCTGGCGCTGGCGAGGCCAATAGTTGTTCAAAGCGTCTTTTTTCATTTGCTCAAAGTCGAGATTTTTAACCCCTTCTTCAATCATGTCCAGCAGGCTGCGCTCCACGACTTCTTTCGTAGGGCCTGCGGTACCCAGCTTACCGGTTTTACCCTTCAGGAAGTCGATATTCGAGATGCCAGATACGCTGGCTACAAACTCACCATCTTTCTCATGGATGATGGTTGGAACTGCGGTAACGGCATTATCTTTGAAGATGACCGGATCCAGATTAACTGTCACTTCTGCACCGGAGTCGAGCACCAGCTGTTGCCAGCGAGTGAGTTCGTCCATTAATTTTGCTTTATCAGTAACGCCACGAATAACCAACGAGACATCCCTGCGGCCATCGTAGTCGGTCATCATGTCTTTAATTTCCTTATCAGACAGTGATGCAGAAACTAGCACATAGTAAAAATCACCGGCCATTTTGTTTTGTTTACCGTCCGCAACGTCAGCATCTGCAATTGCGCCAGTGACAGTGTCACTTATCATTTCATTGTCAGTACGCGTTTCTGGCATTTTTCGAAGCATTTCGCGGTTATTTTCACGCGCTGACTTTGCATTAGCTTCTTCATTTTTTTGTTGCTCTCTTGCTACACGGATGAGGCTATCAATATCGGCCTTCTCATTATCCGTTACCTCAGCAGGGCGAGAGGGTAAATCCGTCAAAGGCAGTGATGCCGCACTGACAGAATAGGCCATGCTACTAAACACGGCCAATGCGATGAGAGCTTTGCGAAACTTCGTGACTTTTAGTTGGATTACCATATCGGGTAGGCCCTTCCTATGATTTGTGTTTCCGGCACCGATCCCCAGTAGCGAGAGTCGAAGCTGAGTTTTGTTCGGCCCATAAGCCAGATCCGACCCTCAGGGATAACTCCATTGCGAGTAAGTTCTTGAGGGGTGTGACCTGATTCTGTGGCAAGCGCTAGGCCTTCACCGACCATCGAACCATTTACTGTGGTCTCTTCATCATTCACAGAGATGGCATCCCCACCGACCCCGTCCACCATTTTGATGCCTTTCCCTGACTCACCCATGTATTTCGAACTGAAAGCAAAGGTAGTGCCTTTAACGGGGGTAGTGTCGTGCTTATCTACCAGATAAATACGGTAAGGGGGTAAGCACTGGTTATTTTGAGGGTCAATACCAATTTCGAAACGATGCAACACGTAATAACTTGATGGCGCAGAGATCGCCCCCACCAGCAACATCAGCAAAGCATGTTTTTTCCACGGTCGCTTTTGCTTATAAATCTTCTTCCAAAGTGAGTTCGCTGCGGCCATGACCACGATACCCCCGGTTAGTTGCCTGACGAAGAAACTGTTTGCGGGATCTGCATATAGGCAGGATATTTGTATAGAGCGGACTCATTGAGGACCATGTAGCCAGCTTTCGCCATTGCCTCGGCGCGCGCATGAACCAGTTTGATTTGAGGGTCGCTGAGAACCTTTCCATTTGCCCCGGTATAACTAACCACAGCAATGTAGTCAGTTGGTGCAGCGGGAGGGACGAACCGCCCATAAAGGGCGGCTCCCAGAAACCCGCAGAGTAATGAAACAGCTGCGGTCTTAATCATGCGGCTATACCTCGTTGTCGTTCTTCAAGAATTGAATTGATGGCATCCTGGGTGGACATGCCCTGTGCTTTACGTTTTCTGATAGCTGCCACGTCATCCGGCGCTGTCGAGTACAGCAGCATGGAGAACGGATCCACAATCAACCGGCTAATCCCCTGACCGGATTTGGAGATAACGTAAATTTCGGAGTAAACCCCTCGGCTTGAACGCACCGTTTTCAAGAAACGGTACCCTGCATCATCCAGTGCTAAGCGCTGGTGGTGCTGAGCTTCGTTGATCGCAGATTCACTCTGACCCAGTAACAGCATAAACGCAGAGTTGTCGGCGATAGATTTTCCGACGCTATCTTTGTAAATATCGTTAATGGATTGCGTGATCGTAATGGCAGCGCCGTTGTATTTACGGAAGCGGCGGTAACCTTTTTCAATGAACGCGCCGATGTTTCCTTTGAGTAAAGCCCAGGCTTCATCGATAACCACGATTTTCATCTGGCCGCGATCGCCCATAAACATGTCTTGCTGGATTTGGTAAATCAGCTGTAACAGCACAACCTGCTTCAGGTGCTCAGAGCTTTCCAGGCGCGACAGTTCCAGAACCGTAAACGGGTTACGGAAGTCAATGTTGTTTTTGCCTACGAAGAACTTGCCGTACTGACCCCGGCTGGTGAATGGGTACAATTGGTGCCCCAAACGTTTAATGTCGTTCTCTTCATCCGCCAGAAGTGATTCCGCAACCATATCAACGGTAGTCTCTTTACCGTGCTTGCGAACGAGATTGGCAACGTGTTCTTTCATACGAGCTTCTTCGAAGTCGTTCAGACCAGCCTTAGGCGCAGCCATCACAGATAGGAGACCGATAATCAGGTCTTCTTCACCGCCGTCTTCGTTATCCGGGTTTTCACCGAAGTAGTCTTCAATCAGTTCAAAGAAGTTGAGACATGGCTTCTTATCCGGATGGAAGTCCAGGTAGTCCCCGTTGTAGGTCTCACAAATGTTTTTGTACGAGTCCCCTACGTCGATACACCACACCTTCGCTCCCAGACTGCGATAAGCGGTAATAATGTAGTTGGTTAAGAACGACTTACCAGAACCGGACTCTGCCGCAATACAGGCGTTGTAGTTTGTATCAGAGTCGAACAGGTCGAGCATCTGCACCTGCCCCGATCGGGAAGTCAGCATTAACGCCGGGTTACTGGTACCTTGCCAGTCAGCGTAAAGTGGTGAGATAACCAAAGCTTCACTCAGTGCCAGCGTGCGGTAACGGCCCATTGATTTCTCAGCACCAGCCTCGTTGAACATAGGCAGGGACGAGAGGAAAATAGGCGCAACAAAGTAGCTATCCGGGATCATTTTGAATTGATAGGTGTTGAGGTAGCTGGCCGCTTCCTGGCTAGCACGGAATACACCGTCTTTGGAGTTTGAGAAGATAGTCACTGTGAATTTGGCTTTACAAATTGGCTCGCCGTTGTCCAGCTTGTCACTCAGCAGGTCGTAACCTTCTCGGATAGTTTTCAACGATGGGATCCATTTCACCATTGGCCCATCGGTTTGCTGCACGATCCAGTTACGCTTTTGCGTGAACTTGGTCTTCGCGTTTTGCTGGTCGAAGAAGATCATGCTCATGGAGATAATGCAGGACGATTTAATACCAGTAGCGCCGCTCATCATATCGCCGAGGAAATATTGAGCTTGCCCAGGGAAAAACCGCTTAGGTAGTTTTTTGGCGCTTAATGTGCGCACAAATGTTGTGCCTGTGTGACGCTCACCTCGCTGGTCTTCGTCTTCTGGATTGCCGAAGGCACAGTATTTATTGCGAATGAAGAACTCTCGGTCAGGGTCAACCAGTTGCTCAGAGATCATCAAATCGTCTTGCACTTGTAGCGGATTACGGTCACGCCACGAAGCAGTTTCCCCCTGATTTAAAATGGAAGAAAGCACATCGATGTAACGGTCGCGCGTCAGTGTAGCAGGGCACAAGCCCATGATCCCCAGCGTGGTGTCAAACGTGTTGCGGAATTCAGAAATCAGGTTGAATTCTTCTTCTCGCATGTCGTATTCGTTTTTCACCGGCACCTTCACCGTGATCAGCAACAAACAGTTGCGGACACGGGTACCCGTACCCTTCATAGGATAGTCGGTGCTGTGAAGCAGAAACTTAGAACGGTTGTAGATTGCATCGCGCAATACTTCGTCATCACAGTCCATGCGCAGAACGTCCATCTGGTTAATTTTGCCAACGATATTCGGGCTGGCAATCAGGTCGAACTGCACAATGGTTTTCGCCGGGAAATTTGAGGACAGCAATGTTTGTAATTGCTGCATCTCTTTACCGCTGGTACCGGATAAGGGACGGCAAAGGAAGCCGAAACCGATATATTTATTGTCACATAGGAAAATGTGGTTTTTCTCATCGTATGCCCGAACCGGGCACACATCTGAGAAGCGTTTGATAGACTTCAAACGCTGTATGATGATTGATTCGCTCATTCTAACCCCACAGAAAGAAGAACTTATTGACCAGCCAGGAAGGCTTTCAGACCTTGTTTTGGTGCGCCGATGCTGAAAGCACCGTCGTCTCGAATGATGAATGGCACCATACTGACGCCTAACACCTGAGCGGTGATTGTGCGGCGTGCCAATGCCTGCATATCACAGTCTTTAACCTGGTCAAATTTGGTTTTTTCATGCGCGATAATAGCGCGGTCGGCACGGTAGCGATCTGAAGCACAGTACAGCTCTTTGTTACGGATTTGGCTTGGCTCGCCGAGGGCACCCAGGGACAGAACGTTAACGGTGTATTCGTGCGGGTCTAGGTCAGCCAGCTGATTAAGGGCTGCGGCACAATGCACGCAGTTCGGGTCAGTGAATAGAATGACTTTTTTAGGTCCGTCGCCCCAAACGGCAGGTTGAAGATCAGCGATGTTCAGTTTCAGCTCTTTGATCGGAATGATGCTGGCATACTTGGTGATCTCATCAAGTGTGGTCAGGTCTTTCTTGGCCCAAGTGTCGTACATGGTGCCTTTGAACAGGTACCGGCCATTTGACGACAGCAGGTTGACTTTGCCGTCAACTTCCAGCGCGATAATGCCGTTGGTTGGCACAACGAAGCGCTTGACGTCTTTGCTTTCCTTCGGCGCGTTCATGAAGGCTTTGTTGTTAAACACAGTATCAGCGTTCACATCTGCACCGGCAAAAGCGGAAGCGGCGAAGCTGGCGGACAGAATCAGGGATAATACTTTCTTGCGTAGCGTCATTGGAGTGCTCCTGTGAATGAGGCTACATTTTCAATGGTGAAAAGGCGGATTAACAGCGAAAAGGCCAGCAAAACGAGGTCAAAAAACAGCGTTCTCTTTAAGGGGGATTTTTGCAGGATTAGAAAAAGGTAAGGCCGTTCGAGGGGGAACGGCCTTGCGCATGAATCCATTTACCAATATGTCTGAGTGGGGTTTATCCAATGCGAGGGGTAAGTCACACATCGAATGTCAGCATTGGCAAAATGCGGTATGGTTACCATGCGTCTGTAATTTTAATCACAATCCTTATAAATAGCAATGAGACCCTAAATGAAAGAAAGCCGCACTAGGCGGCTTTTATAACACAACTGACTGTATTTGAGGGGGAATATCAAATCATTCAGTTTGCATTAATTTCAATTGGAGCATTATTTGCTCGGTGTTTGAGGGGCTTGTGCCGCCACTGGAGGCGTGCTCATTGGTCGAATAACAGCACTCCGGGTCGATGCATGTGACGCGCCAACTTCCCAGCGGCGAGGTTCAATTTCGGTGTACACATAGCCAGGGACGTTCAGATCACCGTCTGCGGATTCATAAGGGTCAACCAACACACGCATTACCTGTGCCTGAGTACGGATTGGCTGAGGGTTTGCGGTAGCAGCAGGGACAGGTACATAACGACCACCAGTTGCCACACCACCAGCCCCGGCGGTACCTGCAACACTGTTTCGCTTCAGATCTACTGGTTTACCAGACAGCTGTTGTTCCGACACCGCATCAATGCGATCTTGGTAGTCATCACCATCGGTCAGCTGGTGGATGTCGCGGATGTTCATACAAGTGACAGCATTGGGCATACCTTTACAGCCGTATTCTGAATTCCCATCCACCAGCGAACAACCAGACAATGCGGCCAGACCAGTTACTGCGACACAGATTGCTAAAAGACGTTTTTTCCACATAATTAGTGAGTCCCGTTAGAATTGAAAGTGGTAGGCGTTGCTTTGCCATTAGGCTTGACGCGGGTAAATTTCAGCGTTACACCTTTTTGAACGATAAAATCGACACTGCGACCCGGATCGATTTCGATAACAGGGAACAGATCACCGGCCATGTTCATGTAGAAATCGGCCAAGCGTTCTAATGCTCCACCAACACCAGCGATAGCAGCACCTTGAAGGGCTTCGCTGCTCATCACTTGCTCATAAGGCGTGTTGTTTTTCTTACCGCTGTTGTTATCGCGGGTAACGTTGATAGTCGGAATGTTCTGGACGCTAAACAACGATGACGCAGCCTGTAAAAAGCCTGCGGTCAAGGCTTTCGCCAGGTATTGACCTTGCTTGGTAACCAGACGACCACGTACACCAGCCTTACCATCTTCCCCCACTGCATACGCATCGAGTGGAGATTCAAATACAGCACCATCATCACGAATGCAGGTGATCACCTCAGAGCGGAAGTAGCCGCGTTCGGACGACAGCTCGCCAAATCCAGCGGCCAACATGCCACACTCACGCACGTCCGCACGGAAGCGGTTCGGCAGGATGGCGTCTTTCTTGATGCGGATAAGCGCTGGGTAGGGGTCTTTGCGAGCGTTCTGTGACGTCGGTGCATCCATACCTGAAATGAAGACACCACTCAGGATTGAGGTCGCTGGGAGGTAGGTTTGGAATGCTGGATCATCATCAGGATCAGCGGCAGCGACCTCTTTTATGTCCTCATGCACAGAGATAATATCCGGCGTTGCTTGTGGTGCCGCCTTACCGTCTTTACCTTTGGCGTCTTTATCCGCAGCAAAATCAGCGGGGTTCGGCTGCTGGGTGTTTTCGTACACTCGTTGGAGCGTGCCGTCGTTATTCAGGTTTTCGTGAACACTGTCCGACGTTAACTTCTCTACACCTTGCTTAGCATTATTATCGCCGCTGTAGACGTCTTTTGACCGAACTGATTTGGAGTAAGGCAATACGGTAGAGCCTTCAGCAACACGTTTTTTCAGCTTTTCTTGTTCAATACGGTCGGTGCGTTGTTGTTGCTCAATGGCGATCAGGCGCTTGTTGATTTCGTCAACGTTAATGGATTTTTTCAAATCCGTGATGTTTGAGTTTTGCTTTTCAATCGCTTCCCCTAAAGCGCGCAGGCGAGCAGCGATCGCGTTCTGGCTAACCCCCTGGGTGTCAGTGTCAGTCAATACACTGGAAATAACTTGCTCTGATGGCCCGCGCGCCGCAGGTGTGCGCGATTCAGGCATCAGCAGGAGGATAGCTGGGATCAGTACAACAAACGTACCCCCCAACACAAAAAGACGTTTTTTCTTGGCGTCCAGCGTGTCCCAGCGTTCTTTCAATTTACTCATCTTTTTATTACTCCGCTAATTTAGGACGTACAGAATCATCAACCTGTGCCTGCTGTGACTGATTGCGAATGACAAAGTAGGCTTCAGTCTTTTGGCCCGGCTGGAGCGTGTTCCGGCTCCAGAGTGCGCGCGCGGCGAGGTTAGGGTGAGTGCAAAGTGACTCGTCTACCGTGATGGTAGAAGCGCCGGTATTCTGCGCAACGCCCACGATGACACTGAACTGACTGCCCTGAATATATTGGCCGCCAGCAAAGCTGTATTTGATATTGTCCTGCGCTGTACCTGTGCTGAAGTTACAGTTTGGAATGCTATGACCAGAGCCTAAATTGCCCATTGCATAGCCAGGAGGAATATCGCCCAACGCAACAGCCCGAAGAATGTTTCGGATCGTTTCGACGTAGTTGTCTTTCTGCTCCCATTTACGAGCTTTGGCTTCGTTACCGCCGTACATCACCCCTGCTGACTGCGCATGCCCCGCTCCGGCCGGAGCATTACCGACTTTACGCGAAAGCATTAACGAAGCTTGTACTGGTGCAATCTTTTGCGGAACCAGAGACAAAGACAGCGCGACACTTTCGTCACCTTTTTCGCTGATATACAGTGCGACCGGATTGGTTGAGGTCGTTGAAACATAGATCACATTGCCTTGTACGCTGACTTTTACGTCAGTCAGTTGCAAGCGCTGCACTGTTGGTCTCTCGAACGGCGTCACGATACGGTTAAGCTGGCCGAGAGAAATCGGGATCAGGGTATTTACGCCGGGCTCTACAATCAGATCCTGGCGAGAAGGGATGACATCATCAGTTAATCGGACAGGCTGAACAATGGCGTTAGGGACCGGTTGGACGTTAATGCCGTCTACGGCAGGATTATCACTGGAACTGGCATTGGTTGATGCGCCCGCAGTTGCTGTGTGATTACCTTTTTTCGATGCAACGACAACAGGCTCTTCAGATGCATAGTCCCCAGAACGCTGGAGTACGACGCCGTTATCGACTGACAGTGTATTGCTATTAACGTCAAGGCCATTCGCAATGGATGGCCCGGCGGTGATTGACGCAATCATCAGCGCCAATATTTTAACGTGTTTACTATTCAACATTTGTTCCCCCGAACAGTGACAGACGCAATACACAGGAAGTTACCGCGACGGTTTTGTTAATGCTGCTCACTTTGTTTACCTAGCTTTTACGTCATCGTAAAAGCGCTCAATGTGGTTATAACCCGCACGAGGCGGGTGACGAAATTTACGGGACAGTGTTCCCTGGATTTATTTGTCGCCTTTTTTGTCGCTCGGCAATTCGGCTTTACCTTGCTTGATGTTGATAAAGGTCAGCACAGGTCGGTAACCTTTCACATCAATTGTCATTTGGAACGTAACGGGCTTCACGATAGGGTTACCGGCGATCCCTTCAAGACCTTGACTGCCTTCTACGAAGTAGGTGCCAGGGGCTTTGGGGTCGTGGTATACGCGAGTCGGTGTAAAGCTCAGACTGATACGATCACGCTTAATCTGGTCAATCTGGTCATCAATGCGCTTCATGACTTGCGTGTAAATACCCGCATCCAGGAATGGGCCGATAGATTTCTTCAGCATGTCCACTGACTCAGGTGTTGCGTTACCCATAGAGTTAGCCAAATAGATAGCCCATGCCTGCATGTAAGGCTGTCCGGCCGTCTTTTCATCTAACCAAGTGGTTTCGGTCAGGTTGGGTGGAACAATGGTCACGATCTGTGAACGGTTCATTAATGTGCTGGAGAGAATGCCGATGCAGATAATCGAAACAACCAACACCAGTTTCAGCGTGGTGTTTTCGCCTTTCATGTTCAGCAAACCCTTTTTAAAATCTTTGCTCTTCATACAATAAATTCCCGGTCGAATGCGTTAGGTACAATGGTGCTTTTCCCGACAGAAACACCGAACTTCCAGTAACACAGATGCAGAAAGTATTTTTCTGACGCCTTTTGCAGAAAGCTGCCATAGAACCGAGTGATCACGATGCCGATGAGTGACATCGTAAAGATACGGCCCGTAAAGACCCCGATACCCAGGAAAACGAAAAATGGCATCGCTTCATCAACGCTCCAGAAGAAGAACTTCGGCGGATCATCGACAGAATGCGAGATGTGGACTGGCTCACTCATTCTTACCCCCAATTATGAATCGAAATACCCGAACCCCTTCGGGTGCTTTAACACAATGCCCGGACTCTTTTACTTCTCACCCCCTTGGGCCAATTGCGCCATCATTTGCATCAGGCCTGTCCCGTTGACCGAGCCTTGCACCATTGCCGATTTATCGCCGTACACCACGATGTTTGCAGGCGTTTGTTGAATATTGAGTCGCGCGGCCTCTTTCACATCTTCCGCAATTTTTGCGCTTGGGCGAGCGGCGTTAACGCACTCAATAATGCGCTGCCCATCCAGCCCATTGTTTTCAGCCAATTTGTCCAATGGCGTTGCCATACCGTGACCGTCGGAGCGGGTATCCGCAAAAATAGCCCGTGCCATCTTATAAAATGCCGGATTTCCACCTTGCTCTGCGGCACATTCAGAGGCGAGAGATTCGGTGCGTGATGCCTGGCCGTGTACCGGAACGTGCTTGAACACCATCGCGATATTGCCGGACGAGGAATCCACCAGATCCATCATTTGCGGGAAATGGGTTTTGCAGTACGGGCATTCAAAATCGGAATACTCAATGACGTAAAACTGTGCGTCAGGATTGCCGTAAATACGCTCACTATCTGTAGACGGCGCGTAAGACTCAGACGGTTTTTTACCGGTACTGAAGCCAATCGAATTTGCCCCTTTAGACTGTTCGTTGACTTTTAGCCCAGAGGCCGCAATATAACGGTCGAACGCTGCTTCCAAATCCCCCCGATTACTGATGACATTGCGCTGCATATCAGCGACAACGGCCAAGTCGTTAAGCAGGCGCGTTTGTTTATCCAACGTGTAGGCGACGAACCCCGAAGTGGCGATCATGACAGCCAATGGAATGCCATAAATGACGCTTTTCAAACCTGTACGCTTAGCCATTAATAACCTCGGGATTGCTGTAATTGTTCAGGGACGTAAACCATGTCAGGTTTCTTTATTGCCCCGCGTTTTTTCATTTCTTCCTGCTGGGCTTGTAGCCGTGGCAACAATACTTCAGCCATTTCACGGTCCATCTTGTCCCGGTCGGTTAAGTAGCTGGACTTGTGGAGGACCGTATTCAACTCGTGGATCTGCTCAGACTTATCAGTAAGCAGAACACCCGCGCCCAGACAGACTGAAAAGGCAATACACAAGAGTCCGGACAGATAGACGTGCTTCAGTTCATTCATAGTTCACCTCGGGGGATAATTTACCATTCCGGTTTTGGCGCTGATAATGAAAAGCACCGCAAAACGCGGTGCTTTTCGGGGGAGGAATTTAGATGCGTTTTGGAAGGTTACTGATGAGCAACGAACTGCCTATTGGGATCATCACAATCATGATGAGGGCACCAATCATCGGCGGTACTGGCAGAGGGACAAACAGTGACAGCAAAATACTGTAAATCCCCCAACCAATCAGCACCATGCTGCGGCGGTTAAGAAACGGTGACGAATAGGCAAACGTGTATCGCTTAGCGTTCCAGCGCATGATCCCAGCAAAGAGAGAGGGAAGTGTGACCACAAGCATGTACGGAAGCCAGTATATATTCAGGGTCAATCGATACACGATCATATAAAACCAGTAATTCAGGTTTTCGGCCATGTTTCGGAAGATGGAAGCGAAAAGGAAAAGTGGACCACCTTGATTTGCCATATCGGATGAATCGAGCTCATAGAAGTCACGCAAGAAGCCATCCACTCCAGTATTTACAAAGAATGAACGGTAGTTTTTGTTGACGTCCGAGATCACTGGTGTGAAATCCGTATCGCCGATCAATCGCTGGCCCCAGGCAACTTCTTTTTTCACGTTCTCGTAAAAATACGAGGCCGGGAAAAACATGGAAATGACGAACAGTATTGCCGTACTGAAGATGATAATCATCTTTATCGTCTGGGGCCATTTCTCTTCGGTTAATTGGTCAAGCATGTAAGATCCTTAATGCGAGTTTATCCGCCACCGCATTAATGAGCTCGCTATTCAGCCTGCGGGGTAACTGACTTGTAGTTGCCAGCTCGTTGAACCCTATTTTTCCGCCAAGGTGCTCGGTGACGAAATTAGCCAACGTAATGAAATAAACCGCCAGGCGTTCCCAGTCATTTAGAGGGCAATCAACCTGTTGGTTATATGCCATCACCGAGGACTGCACCGCATCGGCCACCAGCCCCTTAGTCAGGGTGCTAGGCAGTAAGGAGATGAGTGATTGCGTAATAGGCTCAACACACGGCCACACCAGCGTTAAGCTGTCATACGCGTTGCAATCTTCTTTACGTAAAAAATAGGTTTTCATTTTGATCATGACTTTTTACCCCCAACACGAATACGCGACTTCTCACCCCGAACTTTCTTCTCGTACAGTTTGAGGAACTTCAGGGCTTTCTTACTGGCCTGGTTGAAGGCCTTATCTCCCTTCGGTGACATAATGATGGGCACTTTACCTTTGACGATTTTGTTCGCCTGGTTAATTGCCATAAATTCAAGGTTTGGTAACCAGCCCAGCAACGGAGAAGGGAACAACTCGCCTTCTTCTTCCATAATGCGTTCACTGACCGAACCAGAGATCATTTCAGGGTCAGCACCAGCACTGGAGCCATGCCCGCGCATGACATACTTGAACTTGGTCATTGGTACACGCTTCATGACGGCCTCTTGCGCATCAGGATCGGGGGTACGCAACGCAGTAAAGTGGTTGGTGTTGGTGACGATTTGTTTCATCTTGGCTTCAGACCCCAGGCGCGCCTCAAAGTCGCTGGTGGACTGAGATGAAATAAATAGGCGGAAGCCCGCGCCACGGGTTTTGTTCAACATCTTGATCACTTGATCGTTAATGACCTCAGCAGCTTCGTCGATAAGAACCATCACTGGGGCCAGGTCATCCCCGCGTGGTTTCATAAAGTTGTACACGTCCGCTGACACACTGGTGATGTCTGACAAGAAGATAGAGCCCACCGCCGAACCAGTTTCTGCATCCGCTAAGGAGTCTAGCCCCATGTACAGCATGCCTCCGGTTGTGATGATGTCGCGCACGTTGGAGATAGGGCGGAAGTCATTCAACTGGGATTCATCGTCACTGTCCGGGGATAGTAATTCAGCCATGAAACCCTGAGTCAGCTGGCTGAGGATAGGCATCACGTTGAGGATCATCTTCTGGAAGTGCTCACGCTGGTGGCCGAGCATATCCAGCCCTGCTTCAATGCTTGGGAAGCTGCGGTTTGCTTTGATGTCGTTGCGGTAAATTTCGGCGCAAATATCAGCGATTTCCTTTGGCCCCTTCGCTTTGTTTGCATAACGATCCATGCGCATGGCGAAAATACGGTCAAAGTCATCTTCACCGAGCACCTGACGGCCAATTTTGGTCACTGATTTGATGATGAGATCAGCCAGAGATGATACATCCGACCCCAACTGGGTTTTCACGTTCTTGAGCGTGGGTTTCAATTCGCAGATTTTCATCAGTTCTACGACTGTGGTTAAGGACATGATACCGAACGATACGAACGGGTCACTGGTGCCATCGGCACGCTGGATAACGGATGTAATACGGTTAGCTACTTCACCTGCACGAGTGTAGTTGGTGATCGGAGAAATGCGCGCGGATTTCTCCGGGTGCGCCAGCGACATGTAGTTGAATTTATCTTCGCGGTTCACCAAACGCAGACACATTTCCATCCAGTCAGCCAACTCTTCATCGTTTTTCGGGTCGATGAGAATGAGCGGTTGTTTCTTCAGTGCTGCCTGAAGGATGAGCAACTTATAGTATGTTGTTTTACCTGAACCGGTTGTACCGGTCACCAGGGTATGCAATGACAGCAGATCTTCAGCGACTCGTATCCATTGTTGCTTTTCACCAAGCGCATGGATCCAACCCAAACCCATGAAGTTTTCTGGCACCTTGCTAACGAACTTTTTGATGTCGCGCTTGATGAGTTCGGAGGCTAACTGACCTTCAGGTTGACCCCATTCAAAAC
Source organism: Providencia sp. PROV175 (assembly GCF_032707045.1). Lineage (NCBI taxonomy): Bacteria > Pseudomonadati > Pseudomonadota > Gammaproteobacteria > Enterobacterales > Morganellaceae > Providencia > Providencia sp. PROV175. Next base: position 140,405 of record NZ_CP120534.1, on the reverse strand, counting down.
CATACCCCAGCAGGTAGCTGTCGGGGAATTTCATCATGACATCAATAACGGATTCCAACTCCATTTTCAGAACGTTAGGCTTTCGCTTTAACCGGCTCTTATGCTTGTAAATATCCCATGCGGAAGGTACGGAACGAGCCGCATAGGCCGCTTGTACCGCAACAGCCAAATAACAAGGAACCGCAGGCATATTGAATGCGGCATTGACCGCCAGTGAGGCAGCAATCCCCACACCCCAGCCTGCAATTTCCAGCGCCTCAAAGTTGGGACGCCAGCGCATGTTATAACTCCACTCACTCATTATCATTCACCATGAAATTTTGAATATTGCTGTTAACGAGGATGTAATCGACACCAGTACGGGTCACGTAGTCGAAATTATCGATCAGTACCTGTTGGAACTGATTTGCGTTGATGTTCAGATCTTGTGCAATACGGCGTTTTTGCAGCGAGGACAAGGCGATCACTGGGTCGCCATTGAACGCAGTTTTATTTGCCCCTTTGGTGGCAATGGCGCGATAGACTTCGGTCATATCCACACTGATGTCGGTCAGGTCAAACGGACTTAGGCTGGCACGATAACGGTGACCTGAAAGCTGGTCGATGTCAGTATTGAGCTCTTTACGCAAGTAGAAACACATTTGCGAACGATGGGTGTAATACTCGCAAGGAGCCTCCATAAACGGATACCAGATCCAATCTGCATCCCGCATCGGTTCGAAGAGTGAGTCCTCAACCCCGTTCTCCAGGATGATGCAGCAGTGGCCGCTTTCATGGAAAAGGGCAGACTGATTCGCGGCCACGTAGGACGCGAGTTTGTCCTTGGCAAGATCTGAGGCATTGCGGAACAATGGGCTTTGGTCTTGGTGCAGTGCAGTCAGTTGTTCGGTACCAAATGCCACCTCGTTATTCTTGTTGTAGCCAAAATCATTTTCCGGGGTCACTGGCGTAAAATTCCCATTGTCCACTTCGTCCTGTACGCGTTGGATTTTTGCTCTTGCATCAGACATAGGGTCGATAGCCGGTTTTTTCTCAACCAGATTCTGTTCGTCATTTTGATACCCATCAGCGACAGCGTGGTTTTTGAGAGTCTCCCACAAAGATAAGGTTTCACGGTCAAACTCTGGCTCCTGATAATGCTCTGGCTCCGACATGATTGGAGGGGGCATTTCGGCAGAGGTATCTTGCTTGCTCAAAACGTCTTTCAGGCTCCGTTGTTGTGGCCCAACTTTGGCTATTTTTGCTTCGGGCGAAGAGGTTTTAACAGGCTGACTTTGTTCAATTGGAGTCTGGAATGCTACCCCTGGTTTTTGATTAGCCAATTCCGCTTGTGCTTTGGCTTTCGCGTCCTGACGGGCATTCACTTTTTCGTAGTCAGCATCAGACAGAAGATTCAAGTGATGCAGTAGCTCGTGGGCGTTATCAGAGGTCACCGGATTCGAGGCTCCAAACATATTATCCAGCGGATTGTCATTCTCATCCGGCAGCAGAGTGCCACCTTTCAGGATTTCAGGATCGACGTCAGCCGGAATGCTGTTTTCACGCGGCTCTTTATTCCCCACGAAAGGACGACTTTCTTTCAGCACAGGGATGTTTTTCCCTTTACTGGTCTGGAATTCACGCCATTCGCTCTCAATTCGGATACGGGAGGAAATAGGCAGCGGCTCCATTGTGTCCACAAACAGAACGTCCGGAGAGATTAGACGCAGGCAACTCAGCGCTACTTTCGGCTCTTTACTGTTACGCGAATCGCGGTCATTCATGATGTGTGGGGCAATTCGCCAATATGCGGTATCTTCGTTTTTATTTACGTTCGGAATGCACAATTTGTAGCTCATCATCAGATCAGCCAGACTGTTGGCCGACTGCGGGATCACTGCACCGGACTTCTTCACGGTGTTGGTGATGTCTTTGACCGCAGTACCCCAAACGATAAACACGCCATAGGTGGTGACCCAAATCGGGTTGCCGGGTTTGTTGGGTTGCCACACTCCTTTCTTAAGTAGGTGGCGCATGGCATCTACGATGCGTTGGACCGCAGGCACACCCGATTGCGTTGCACGTACCGCATCACCGCCGTAGCGTTGCAGGTCGTGGCGGACAGAAATAACGTCAGATTCCTTCACAATTTTAAGGATCTTGTTTTTCATTTCAGGGGCGTTTTCTTCAGTGGCATCCAGGCGAACGGTACTCACGGCCATTGCCCGAGTCAGCTCGTTATAGATGTCGTTGCCTTCGCTCAGCAGGAACTCATGCAGGATTTGCGGCATGATCATCATCATCATGGCGGTGGTGCTGGAGTGGTGCTGCTGGTGGCGCGAGCTCTTCCAAACGAGGAAGTAACGTTCAATTTTATTGGCTTTTGCCCATTCATGGATCGGGGTGCGCCCCGGAGGCCAGTGATAGGTGCCGGATTTGTCCCAGACTTCGTAATCGGTAAACGGCTTGCCAATGTCATGCAGAAGGCCCGCTGTCGCAATCGCAAGACGCCAGGCCAACATGCGGCTGGATTTCACCACGGGCATTTCCATCGAATCGAATTCAATGTTTTTGGCTTTACGGATGCTCTGGAAACATACTTCAAGAGAATGGCGCATCAGTCCACTCTGCGCTCGGTGGTGGTGGTGTTCCGATGCAGGGAACAGCTGCACGAAGTTCGCAAAGCTATCAAGCATCGGCATCATCAGCTGCTCAAATTCGCTATCTCGGATATTCAGTTCGCGTTTAATGGCCTGGATCATATCGGTCTGCTTTTCACGCAGAATGTAGCTTCCCGGTATCAGTGCTGGAAAACCAATTTCGGCAGGCGGGTAGCGCAAAATGTCACCCCGTACAACCATTGAATCCACACCGTCGCGCATAGAGTCGATTTCTTCGAGGGTCTCCAGGGGGATGTTAATCTCGCTCTGTTCCTCATTTTTTTTGCCAAACAGCGTTTTGATGATCTTCAGCATTTAAAGCTCTCCGTTGTAGTGCAAGTACGATAACCCATGACTGGGGGTGTGCAGGAACGAAAAGGCCATCGTTTTGTCGGCTAAAACGGTAACTGGCAATTTTAAAAAAAAGGATAATGTCTGTGCTTTCTAACCGGAGAAGAAGTGATGAAAACCCGTAAACGTTTCGCATTGCCATTGTTGGCAACCTTAGTCATAGCCACCTTGACCGGGTGTGCAGCGGATGAACCAAAGGCCCCTGAACGCACCTATGTTGATGAAACGCAGGTGACGGTGGTCAAGGCGACTTACCCTGAAGGCTATGAGTTTTCAGAGTCTTACTACAGCACTGAACGTGGCGGTGCTGCACTGCGCCACCCAGGCTATGAGCATACGCTTGTGAGCCCATATGCCGTTCATGACCAAACGGGTAAGCGGTATGTTGCACACGATCTGGACACCCAGATTTTACTGACCAGTGTATCCAGCAGTGCCTATGCTAACGGCCCGCGCGGGACATTTACTCAGTCACCCAGGTTCTGCGATGAAAATTCGTTCATGCTGCCGAACAATAAGCAAACTGCCAAACGTGGCGAGTACCTGCAAATTAAAGAGCGTTATTGCTCTACACCAGGTTACCGTCTGAGCCAGCATGAAATTGACGTGCTGACCCGTGGCGAACCGGAAGAACTGCGTCAGTATCGACTCAAGATGTATGTCGATAACCAGTTCACCAAATTTTAAGTGACTAATTAATTCTTAAGTGGGGTAAGAAAATAATGTCCAAGCAAGTCAATAAAATTCAAGTCGTTGGGCCAATTGCAATTGGCGTGATGATTGCTGTGTCAATGGGCGCAAGTCTTTACACTGCCGTGCAAACGAGCGCCATCAAGACCAAACTTAACGCGCTTCAATCGCAGGTGGTTGAAGTCGAAAACTTTAGCAAAAGCATATCCGCAAGTGTTGAGGGGCACTTTGCGCAGTTGGCTAAATCCGGTGGTGGTGGCGTTGGTGCTAACGGTGATGTTAAGTCGGCGGTACAAGCTGCGTTAGCCGGTTTGGAGGAAGATAAGCTGGCAGAGAAACGCGCTGAACTATACAAAGGCTGGGAACAGGTCAGTGTCAACAAAGACGGGCGCTACATCTACGGTAATCCGGACGCACGATTCACGCTGGTGAATTATGAAGACCTGGAATGTCCGTTCTGTAAGCAGTTCCATAAGACGCCGAAATATCTGGTCGATACGGCCAATAATGGCGCGGTGAACTGGGAATGGCGTCACTTCAACCTGGCTTTTCATGAGCCAATGGCAACCAAAGCGGCAATGACAGCAGAGTGCGTGGCAGAGCAAAAAGGACCGAAAGGCTTCTGGGGTGCGACCAACTACTGGTTTGAGCACACGCAGGGCAATGGCAAAGGCTTTGAAGACAGCGCAGGCATCCCTGCATTGTTTGAGCTGGATAAAGCAGCGTTTGACACCTGTATGCAGGATCCGAAAATCATCCAGCGCATCAAGCGTGATATGGATGCCGGTACCAAAGACGGCGTAAACGGGACGCCAACTACCATCGTGATCGACAACAAAACCGGTGAACGTGAAAGCATTGTCGGCGCGAGACCATTCGCAGGCTTCGTTGACGTCATTGAGCGAATGGTGAAAGGTGGTTTAGAGAAAGCTCCCGCACCGGCACAGGCCAAAAAATAAATGTTGATGCCCGGTTTCGCCGGGCATTTTTTAATGTTCATTGAGTATCCCAGAAAAGCCATTGATTTATTCTAAAGGTTATTAAAATCTTCCGTCTCAAATCGTCTTAAATGTTGATATAATTAGTCATTAAAACATTAATTATAAGTGGAATGAATGGAAGGCGAAAAGGAAAAAGTCAAGATTTTCTATTCTTGGCAATCAAGCTATGACGAACGCAAAAATAGGTTCTATATTCGTGATGCTTTAACAAAAGCAGTGACGCATCTGAATGAAAAACAATCAACATTCATATATGAATGGGATCAAGCCACGGATTACTCATCAGGAAGTCCTGACATTTTAGCAACTATATTGGCTAAAATATCGGCATCACAAATCGTGATTAGCGATGTGACAGTGATACCTCAAAATGGGACACCTAAAAATGAATTTCCAAATCCTAACGTTATGTTTGAACTGGGTTTTGCAGTTGCAAAAATAGGTTGGGGGCGAATAATTACTTTGTTGAATAGTAGCGAAGGGCATGGCCCCAAAGACCTACCATTTGACATCAATAAGCAGAGGGTTTCACTATATAATTCGAATAGAGATGACGGAAAGAAAAACCTAGAAAAGTTACTTATATTCGCCATTGAATTGATCACCTCTAATAACCCTGCATACCCTAATGAATCTGACCCAGCCATAACAGAAAAAATCAAGCGCCAGAGTGATATTAATACCCTGACCGGTTTAATGAATTATCTCGATACAAATATACTTGATTATTATTTTGAGGCATTGCCTAACATAATGTATTTTGATGGCTCAACCTGCTGGGAATCATTTAGAGCGATATTCAAGTCAAGTGCATTTTATTTGTATGACACTACAACTTTCAAAATACTGAACAATATTTATGAAAACTGGAGTCAATTAGTTGAAGCTGGTCAGTTTTTTTATGATCATCACCAGAATGGACTTGATTATATATTTCCAGGGAGAAAAAGGTACGAAAGCAGCGATGCTCAGATGGCTTGGGATGTTATTGGCTCGCTTTCAATGTCATTGCAAATGGAATTGGCTTCTTTAATAGAGAATTTAAAAAATAAATTCCCAGAGATAGATATTAATAAAACCAATAGTGAAGGCAGAAAAGATATCATCCGATCAAGACCTTAGTCTTATTGAATAAAGGCCCATTACGGGCCTTTTCTTTACACGATAATGATGGATTCGTTTCGTTCTCGCCTATGGTTATATTGTTCCAGCAGCTCCATCATTGAGCCATTAATGTTGATGCGGCTCTGTGTGCGGGTAATCGCGACATAAAGCAGGTTCATCTCATCAATAATGCTTTGTTTCGATTTCTTCATCATCAAAGCTTCAATAATGCTTGGGTAATCATCATTGAGGATAACGTTATCCCATTCCATGCCCTTGGATGTGTGAGCCGTGGTGATAATAAGATCAGCATCTTTGTGGGTACGAGCCTCATTCAGGCGCATCGTATCGACCATGCCGGGGATATCAACGTAGTTTTCCATCAACCTGATAGCCCGCATCATGTTCGTGTCTTTGGTCGTTTCGGCAATCTCCTGGAAGTTGGCCCAGTTACCGTAATCTGTCAGCACCCGAGGGTTTTTAATAGCTTCATAGTTACTTGTTTTCATGGCGTGAAGATCAAGCAACTCCCCCAGATTGTACTTACCGATACCACCATTCCACATGACACGCTTCCCCATCAGGATAGCCTCATAGGCAGAAGAAATGACTCCCATGTACGTTCGTGAGATAACAGCATGGAAGCCATGTTCGGCGATTTCATGAGGCTGACAAACTTCATCCAGCTTACCCAACCCTACAAGTGGGTGGGTTTCGCCAATCATGGATAAGACCACATTGGCAAGAGCTGCAACCATTGGGCCAAAGCGGAAAGACTTTGTCAGCCTGAGGACTGACGCGCCTTTTTCTTCAACAACGTCCAGCGCATTCTCTGCACCACGCCAGCGGTTAATCATTTGATGCTTATCGCCGACAAATAACTTCGCACACTTGTTATTGAGCACAATATCGAGTGTCACGGGGTTGGCGTCCTGAGCTTCATCGAACAGGATAATGTCATAGACCGAATCCAATGCAGGGTTAGACATCTGATAAAGCTTCAGTAACGTGTTATTCGTGCAAGGCACGTCAGATTCCTGATCGATTTGTTGCTTCCAGATCCGACGCGCTGCGCGCAATGCCGAATCCACGCGTGAAGGTGGGATTTTGTCAATGTTGCCGAGATCTTTTAATACGTGGGTCGTGTTAATTTCATAGTCAGCTGAGTTCATAAAGTGTGAAAGGCCATTGATAGCCAGTTTGACCACGCGCCAATCCTCTTCCTCCATCAGATCGCGGTACTCTTTAACCTGAATATTCAACTTTGTTTTATGGCGATAATGCTTAAAGCGTGCAGCGGCCAGCGCATGAGAGGTTTTGCACTCCACGTTTTTAGGGAATTTTTTCTCCGCCTCTTCACGGATAGACTTATTGAAGACCAAGTAAAGCATCTTCTTGTCTTTATGCGTGTCGGCATAGACCTTTAGTGTGAATGTTTTGCCCGAGCCTGCATAGGCCTGCACGCAAACCATCGATCCGGGCTCAGCCTTGTAGTCGATAATCCTCTGTTGCTCGTCAGTTGCTGCCATGAGCCTTCCTGTCGGTTGAAATGGACATAAATGGTACGATTTATACAACCGAGTTGGCACAAAAAAGGAGAGCGGATCGGGGACAAAAAAGGCTGACTAGTGGATTCATTCGGTGTCTCATAGAGACGATAAATTTGGGGAGGTATTATCGTAAAACTCGGTAGTGGTTACCGGTTTAGAAATCCCCACAACAACAGGCCATAAGTGCATGAAGAATCCCGATGAAGAACCCTTAAATAGCGAGCCCATTAGCCCAGATAGCCTTGTTAAAACGTTACGCACGCTGTATATGAAGAGCACGCGCGCCCTTCGTGAGTCTGACCGGCAGGCACAAAAGAAAAAGCAACTGCAAAAGGCCGTGCAGGATGCCACAATGCAGTTAAACGAACTAACCATTCAAAGTCTGGATGAGCAGCGCAGTGAGGCGTTTCTGGTGCAGCAGGATATAGCAACAAAAGCACTAAGAAAGGCCAATCGTAAACTGGCGAAGTTCTTTGATACAGCTGAGGAAGTGGAAGATCGCACTACGCTTGCGATGACAAACCTTCGGGATTATCTCTCCACGAATATTGATGAGAGGAATAAATGATGTTTTACGCATACTCGGTGCTGTGGATGATTGCCTGGAGCCTCATTTCGATTTACGTGTATCGTAAGGACAAGCAACAGGCTATCGAGAGAGGCCCGCGAGTAGAGGAATTAACGCTTGATGCGCTGGCCTTTCTCGGTGGTTGGCCGGGTTGCATCATCGCCCAGCAGATGTTCAAGCATAAAACACGTAGTGCATATCAGCGCCGATTTCGTGCTTTAGTAGGGGCCTGGGTGCTTGGCTATGCTTCTTTGTGGTATTTTTTGTGGGTTGGTCAAATTATCTAATCACCAGCATTTCAGACCAAAAAGGGAGGTTGCATTTTTAATGCGCCTCCCTTTTTGTTTACTTCAAAAAAGTAAATTGCAAAAATACAATCCTAGGCTGCAATTTTGCATGGGGAGGATGCATGTATTTATCGGGATGGGACGACGTCAAAGTTTTCCTTGCTGCTTTTCGAACCAATTCCTTGAGGGGGGCATCGATTCGTTTGTCGATGGATCAGACCACGGTAAGTCGAAGGCTAACAAATTTAGAAAAACAACTCGGTGCTAAACTGTTTTACCGCACGCCAGATGGATTAGTTCCTACTGAAGTGGCAGAAAGAGTGTTAGGTATCGCCCAGGAAATGGAGCGTAACTCTGTTTCCTTTCTGCGCTTGAGTGAAGGATCTAATGGTGAATTCTCCGGTGACGTATCAATAGCTACTACAGACAGGCTTGCAGTCGAATTCCTAATGTCAGCAGTTAAGATATTGAGAGATCGCTACCCCAATATTAATGTCACCATGAAACTTGGCGCACAGATGGCAGATATGTCGCGTGGTGAAGCTGAAATTGCCGTGCGAATCCAAAGACCTGCGGCACCAGATCTAATTGCTAAAAGGCTAGGGAGCTGGGATGTCGGCCTATACGCAACCCAGACATACCTTGATAAGTTTGGCCCACCAGAACTCGGCCAGCACCTTGCTAACCATGATATCGCTTTATACGACAATAAATTCAGCAGCCCTGTACCTGATACGATGGTAGGTGAATCTCGCCGAGATGCGCGGGTTGTAGCCAGGCTGACATCAAGCTTCTTACTCACAACCTTTGTGCGTTCGGGAATGGCTTTAGGGGAACTGCCATGCTACCAAGAGCAACGGTATCCTGAGTTAATTCGAATATGGCCGGATAAGGCCAGAAAGAAAAAATATGAAGTGTGGAAAGTCGTACATAAAGATGCCGCTGAACTCGCTAGGGTAAAAGCAGTATCAGAAGTCATTTCTGAAGTGTTTGAACGTGATATTAAGCCATTTGTCGCAGACCTACAAAGCTCGCTGTAATTTGCGCTACAAAGCAAAAACCCGACCGAAGTCGGGTTTTCTTGATGCTGGCCGTAGCCGCTGAATTAGATGCCAGCTGGCAGGGCGGTCGTTACGGCGCTGGTGGAAGTCATCATGCCGTTGATGATATCCGGCGCGTAGTACAGGCCGATGGCCGCACCAACAGCGACCGCGAAGGTCATCAGGGACTGGCGAACAACCGCAGCAGCAACGCCGACGATGACGATCAGACCCACCAGCACGCGGCCCAGAGAACCCTGCATGTAGGAAGTGATTGTGGCCCACACTTCGCTAAAACCAGTTTGCTCGGTACCTTTCGCGTAAACGGCGGTCACGCCCAGAGCCAGAACAGCGGAAGCAGCCAGAACAGATTTCAGGTTACGGGCGGAGATAGTTTTCATCGTTAACATCCTTTCTTGAGTTAAATTTCAGTTTTTGGATGTTCACCTGACTATTTAACGGGTTTCAGCAGGGAACGCAGATAAATATACAGATACCGAATACCTGATTCATTAAAAAAGCCTGACAGAAATACCTTGAAACATGAGAAATAAGGTGACTTTTTGATGCAAAAAGGGAAATGGTTAGATGTAATGGATAAAAATCTGATTTATTGAGTTTTCTGCATGTAGAAAAAAGGTGAACAAATCGCATGGCTAAACGTTTTGTTGCTTGTTTTCCCTGTGTTGTAATGGTTAGTGCAATTACAAACTTCTAAAATGGTGACTCATGGATCTCAAGAAAAAGCTTTTGGTCAGTTCCTTGGCTTTCACTCTCTCGTTATCAGCCCAAAACGCATTCGCGTTTAAATTTGACGATCTGCTTAACGGTCTGGGTAGTAGCCAAGAACAAAGCGAACAAATCCCTCCACGCGCACAGAAAGGCGCGCAGATAAACCACCAAACGCAAATCGTAATTGGCTTCTCGCCAGAAGGGTCAGCCCAGAAGGCGATCATCAATGCTATCCGCTCGGCAAAGTCAGAGCTCCGCCTGGCCGCATATTCCTTTACATCGAGAGATATCGTGAAAGAGCTGGTGGCAGCAAAGAAGCGTGGTATTGATGTCAAGATTGTGGTGGATGAGAAAGGCAATAAGAGCAAGCACTCTATATCAGCGATGAATACGGTAAGACTGGCTAAGATCCCAATCCGAACCAACGGGCGATATGCCATCATGCACGACAAGTTCATCGTGGTTGACCGGCAAACGGTGGAAACTGGATCTTTCAACTACAGCGATAGTGCGAATAAGCGAAACAGTGAAAATGCGATCGTGTTGTATAATTTACCAGAAGTGGCTGAGGTTTATCTGGAGCATTGGGAACGCCGTTGGGCAGGCGGGACCGAGCCGGAGATGAGCTATTAAGTTGGAAGTGTCAAGTTAGCGAACTGAAAACCACTCTATATATCGAGTGGTTTTTTTGTTCAACGCAAAATGGCGGTGAGCTCGCTCTCGTTAGTATCGACAAAGAACACCTCCCATAGCTTTTTCGCCAGGGTAGGGTTGATGACATTCACCTTGGAAATAGGCATCACACGACTCAGACCCAACCCCATAAAGTGCTCATAGAGCATGCGGGAGTGCCCACCAAACACACTTAGCGGCTGATTCAGAAGAAACACCACCTCTGCCATTGTTAAGCCTTCAACCTGCAACGTATAGCCCAGCGCGCGGGAACAAATCTCACGCATTACGCCGCGCTTAACTCGATAAATTTCATCTTCACTGAAGTGCTTTGGTAACTCACTTCGATCGCAGGTCATAGGGTCGATGCCGTCAATATAGCAGGCCGAATCATACTCAATACGGTACTGTGGCTCACCACTGTCATCGGTATTTTGCAGGCAACCAACCGGGTCAAGAATGGTGCCATCCTCCAGGACTAACCAGCCATACTGCGTATGAGATATTGAAAAAACGCCGTGATCACCATCGTTAACCGCCTCTTTATGTCGCGTTAGCCGAGTTCCCAACATTGCCTTACCACCGAAAACACCCCGCTGAAGAAGCGCACGACAAACTAGGTATGAATGTTGTGGTGTCCATTCGGCGTGAGGAATGCTGATACAGTAGCTTGTCGCAATGAGACGGATTCCATCAATAAGAGGGCTTATCATATTTACTCCGATAAAAAAGGCGTATCAAGGATACGCCTGTCCCATTGATCTTACTTTTTTGATTTCGGCTTTTGTTCAGGCTCCGCCGAAATGTAACGAAGGGAGTCAGTCCGCTGGCCCGGCTCACCAACACCTTGGAGAATCAGTGAATAGGTTCGCTTGCCTGCAACGATAAACAGATCCGTTGCTTGCGACCAGGAGGCCTTATTTTCACTGCGCTGGACACGGAGAATACCGCCAGGCAGCAATTTCAGTTGCCAACCTTTCTCGTCTGACAGGTAGGCACTTATGTTCTCACCCTTATCCGTTGGTAGCAGGAAGATTTTGGCAGCAAACGTGCTGTAGAGATAAACGGTATCCTGTTGTTGAGCTTTATACTCAACTTTCAACGCCGAACCTGTGTAGTTCAGATCCGAACCCGTCATCGTCATAGGTTGAGCGAACTGATTAGTAGCGGGGAGCTCAACGCGCTCCGGTCGGATAGGTTCTGGTGAGCCTGCTGGTGCAGGCTCAGCCGCCTGAGTTGGTACAGGAGTTGGTACTGGCTCAGGCGCTGGCAGTTCAGCCTTCGCTTGCTCTTCAGCCACTGGGGCCGCTTTTACGTCACCGCCCAGTGAAGGGGAAACGTCGGCTTCAGGTGAATTTTCCTCAGCGATCCCAAACTTGGCCGGGTCATACTCCCGCTCATTGCTGGCCGCAATTGGAGCAGATTGCTCTGCCTTAACGACATCTTCAGCCGGAAGGATTTCTGCCGTAGGCATAACAGGCTCAACCACTTCGGCTTCAACCGGAGTTTTAGTTTCAGGCAAACTGTTCTTCTTCAGTTCGGCAATTTCCAACGCGGGCGTTTGCGGCTCGTTTTTGCTATCAGTTGTTACGGCTTCGGCATTAGTCAGTTCAGACTCATGAGCTTGAGTGCCGCTGTTCTCAATGTCCTCTTTGACTTTATCAGTCAGCGCAACACCGTCGTTACCGATATTAACCGACATAGCTTCGACTTTCTCAGCCGGAGTTTTATCGCTCGTTAAAATAACAGCCGTCATCGCACCCCCTGCGATAATGGCCGCTACGATCACGGAAAGCACCGTCTTCTTCGATACTTTCTTCGTTGGTTCAGGCGTGTCCGCTTCCGCAGAGCGTTCACGCAAAATTTCCTGACCGTATTCAGCGCCAGTGCCGCGTTTCTCAGTCATCTATTTCCCCTCAAATTCATTCATGCACATTACCGATCACTGCAACGTTCGTTATGTTTACCCCGTCGCAGTTCAGCCTATTTAACAAACCCCGCAGAACGGAGCCCATGACCAACAGTGTTACCCTCACTGCCTGGTTGGATTGCTTGGTGATTATAACGGCATTGCTTCCGCTGCCGAAATTCAGAAGGGCGAAAAGGTCTGCGTTTTGCTTCCCTTTTCAGATGGAGTGGATATAAAAAAAGAACGCCGACTAAACGGCGCTCCATGAAAGAAAAGGTGAACGACTACAGTTCGCGGGTACCACGACAGTCTGGGAATAGGGAGCAACCAAAGAATGCTGACTTGCCAGATTTTCGAAGAACCATCTTTCCGCCGCATACCGGGCACAACGGCTCTTTCGCATCAATGGATTGAGTGGTTGCTTGGGACTTAGGGGGATTCTGTTCTAACTCTCCATTCCCTTTAATCATTTCGATCAGTTGTGTACCGTCGAGTAAAATAACCTTTCCTTTCACATTTTCGCGTTGAGCGAACTTCCATGCTTCATCGGTAAACAGGCCTGACGTAATAATGAATCCACGGTGAAAGCCGTCTGCGAGCACCACACCGTAAATTTCGCGGACAATAGCAACACCGACACGGTTTGTTTTCCAGTGTTTGCATTGCACCATTTCCCGGTGGCCGAAACCCTGAAGCTCAACATCCACACCACCGTCAGCGCCAGCCTGAGTAACACGGGCGCGATAGCCTTTAGTTTCGAAGAACTTGCAAACCACTTTTTCGAACTGATCCCACGTCATTCGCTCTAAGACCTGACGTGCATTGACGACTCCTTTTAGCTTGCCAAGCGCACGCCCTGAAGCCGATAACTGAAGATATTTAACGACCGTCCCAACAAAGAAACACAAGCCGATATAGAAAAGGAAAGCACCCACTAGCAGCGGTAGTTTGGCATGGAGCAGGTTCATGACAGAGACCATTTTGTCTTCAACCTTCTCACCGGGCGGGAACAACACATCGACAATCGCCTGGCTGATGGCACCTTGATACCCATAAGCATAGAGAAGGACCGTGATTGCCGCGATTGGAAGCCCGATATAGACACGAAATAGCAATGTGGTCTGAGGGGCATTTAAAGTGCGCCAATTTTCTTTTCTGAACCACGTTCCGACAACAACCCGCCCAGAGAACGTGAAAAACAGGAAAATGGACAACGTCAGCAGAAAGGAAATCAGCTGAATTTTCGAGCTCCCCGCAAAAATCGTATTGAGCACTATAATCAGGCCCGACATACCATAGAAGCGGATCCGCATTGCCTTTTCGGGTGTAACCTGACGTTTCTTTCCTTTCGACATTTACTGCACCTATTTTCGTTTTTTAGGCCAAGCCCGGCGAGCCTTGGCCCTCACCGACAGCTCATTGGAATTTAGAATCACGATGTCGTAAACGGCAATCAACCCCACTACGGATGGCGTGCCGTAAACGACAATTTCAGGGATGAGAGGTAGGTATGGTGAAATGACAGCATAGTAAACCACTAGTGATAAGACATACGTTGCCCAGATGTAGTAAATTTCTTTGCGGGCCAGCAAAAATACAGCGGCACAGAACAAAGCCATGTTTCCAACACCGATAATGTGGAAGAGCTCGGCCTCATTCTTACTGGCATATACAGCCAGGGCATAAACACCAGCTATCATTAACATTAAAACGTAGTTCACCACACGCAAAACCATATAAACCTCAACAAAGTAGCTTAGTCATTTGAATGTGCCGAGTTTATCATCGGCAGATCCGCTGACGAAATCACTCCAGTTTCGGCCGCAGGCACGTACCCAGCCATAGCATCCTGGTTATCGCATGCGATTTGGTTGGGGATCCAAAAATCCCCGTTCGTTGCTTCAACAAACCGAAAAACCATTTGGCAGGGGACATTTAGGACAGACGCGATAATCATGGTTTGGTTGCTCCCCTCAATAAATCGGGCGCTTTCATACTGAGCATCCTCAGCGAGCCCTTCGTTAAATAAGACTTGTAGTGCATCCAGCTCCGTCACTGGATCCGTCGTCACCTCTTTGCTCGGCGCTTTCTGTTGCGCTGGGGCTGACAGAGGTGTCACAGGCATCGGCTTTCCCGGCCCGACGTTAGCGCACCCCCCAAGGATTAGAACCATCAAAACTGACAGATATTTCATTGCATTACTCCTTCATGACGATGGAATTGTGGTTATTGAATAAGTGGATTACCTGCTGAGCCGATATATCCTCCCAGCCTTCAGGCATATCCGGTAGTTCATAGGTCATGGTATCTTCACGGGCATTCACGGGAATGGAGCAAACGAGAGAGAAGTTTCCTTGCTCGTCAGATATTGCCCATATTTGGGAAAAACCAATGACAGCCCCTGCCGTGACGCGCTGATTAATGCCCAGCATCATGCAGATAGCGCGTTGATATCCCATTGCACCAGGCTCACCGTATAGCGCACAATCAACACCTAGCGCAGTCAAAGCATTTACAGCTAATTGCATTAGCTCACGAGAGACAGCCTCACCAGCAGGGTTGTCATGACGCAAGGCATAGGGAATGTGATCAGTCTCAGCCAAAAGGGAATCATCCCCGGCCAACTTAAAGCCGGTCACTTTTTGGATGTGTTCATAACGTGAGCGGAAAAAATATTCAGGTACGCAGAAGTCTGGTCCTGAAAAGTTGATGAACCCAAGCCGTTCACAGACAGCCAGAGTCTGAGCTCTCCACTCATTGTAGGCTTCTACGGCACGAGCGAATTCAGCCACCATTTCAGGTGATTTTGTCTGGTAGAAGATTTCAATCATCATTTTCGCGCACCATCTGCACCTTGGCGGATCACTGCCATTTGTACGTCGAGCGCATCGTAATTGTTGAACGGATTAAAATTGAACAATGTGTGTATGACACGGGCATGAATCCGGTCATGCGGGACCAATCCTCGCAAAGGCTTTGGTGTGCCAGGTGGGTTTTCCCAGTAACGACTATCCCATGAGTGATCACGGTTGTCCCCGGCCATAAAGTAATAGCCTTCAGGAATAACCCAGCGACCTTTTGTTGGTACATAAGCAGCGTGTGTATCGATCACAAATCTGTACGGTTTACCAGTGCGCTCATCACAGGCCGAGAACACAAGGAAACCACCTTTTTCTTCGGTTTTTTGCCCCAGTACCCTACCATTGACTCGATACGTTTTGTCTGTGTCAAATTCAACCACATCACCGGGAATGCCGATAATGCGCTTTGTATAAAGCGTGCGAGGTACTGAAGGAGCCTTGAACACAGCTACATCGCCGCGCATTAATCGGCCATCGTCCAGCAATTCCCCCAGCCTGACCGCCGTAACATAGTCACCTACTTTATAGGTGGGCTGCATGGAGCCCGTAGGGACGCTGTAGATTGAGCCTATCCACCGATCACTGACAAACAACGTCACGGACAAGGCAAGGGCGATCACAAGCCAGGGTTGCGGTTTTCGGCGTTTGATGACATCTCGGCCCAAAACTGCCACCAGCCCGACAAATAAAATACCGAGCCCATTCATGAATGCACCGCCTTCAAAGAACGCGCGTAACGAGTGAGTGAATCAGCCAGGCGTATGTAAATTGACAACAGGTAGAAGTGATATGCGCTACCTTGCGCCATTTTTACGGCCAATGGATACTCTATTTCTTCGCCTCCTTCCATGATTATGAGGGACAAGTTGACGAATTGGTCATCACGACTAAAGCGTACACGGATTACCCGATTCGTTTTTACCGGCAGGTAATAACAGCGATACCCGATCACCGCAAAAACCAGTAAGAAAAGAGCCAGCAAACCGACTGGGACAATCCAAGTTAATTCCCCCGATAAACAGAACCAAAAGGCAACAGAAACAGCACCGTCAGTCAGTAACGTGAATACGCGGTTGAGCCGTAGGCGGCCAGTCAAGATCATCAATGGTACGAATCGGAGCATAGCTTCCTCCTGTTTATGGATGCGGACAGGATACCGAACACCTAACCGGTGACTGAGTTTTTTCATCGACAAAACGAAGACGAAAAAAAGGGGGCTTATTACTGATAAAAATTGACCTCATTTTCTTTGTCAGCAAATTTGTCGTGATAGCTTGAAGGTAGATTCTATTGTTCTTTAGGAGTGCGCATGTCCACCAGCCTGATTGCTCGGCAATTACCCGCGTTCGTCAATGACGCGATAGGCGTTGTTAGCTTTGGTCCCAAATTACTGTCCCATTCCGATGACATCCTTGATTTCAACGGTAACAAAATGACGCTGGAAGAAGCCATGAAATCGGGATCTGAAGATACGAAAATCAGCGAAACAAGCGCACTCTTGGTAAAGCACCTTGAGGCTTGTGACCCTGCGGTGTACTTCAAGCGCAAGACGGGATTCCTGTCCCGCATCTGGGATGCCCTGACGGGGTCAAAAGAAACACGCATGATTGAGTTCACCATGAATTGTCGTCGTGTCGATCGGCTGGTGGCACAAGCCCCATTGATACTGGAGCAGGCGCAAAAAGGCGTGCATATCTTGTTGGCGCTTGAGCAAATCTATACGCGTGACATTGAAGCTTTGGACGCTTACATCCAAGAAGGCCGGGCATTTATAGCCCAATATCGTGAAAGTGGGGAGGGGCTATCAGATCAGTTGGAGTACGGACTGACCCGCTTAGCTCAACGCATCCTTAATCTGGAAGTCACCAAAGCCTCTTCAGAAATGAATAAGGTTCAGGTAGGGATGTTGCTGCACTCTGCCGCAACAGAGGTAGACCTTCTGGATGCGGTTGTGAAAAGTGCAATCCCTATCTGGCATCACCAAATAAAACAACTGCGAAGTGGAGCGGCCAATATCGAGATAGATCCGCAAGTCGAACAGCGTTTTCGAACGTTGGTAAACAAACGCAACGATAACGTTAAAAAGGGTAGCTGATATGACCAACACAATCACTGTCACCGCTGATCAGATTATTTTGAACAAAGAGTCTGAAAAGTTTGCCGTCACCCCAGCTCAGCGCGATCAGGTCGCTGCCGTCGCAAACACCCTTGTGCTGGGCGATCCAAGGAGCGCACATAACTTTGGCCGCAGCAAATCACCCGATGGTGCCTATCTGGATAAGCTGTTGGAAAACGTTCATGTCTATAACCAAGGCAAGGACGGCAAGCGGCTGAATGAAATCGTTGAACTTGCTCGCGATATCAGTACGTCTGTACAGCCTGGCAAGGTGCAGCAGCTGTTACTGAAAATCCCAGTGCTCGGGTACTACGCGACGCGCGCACTTCGACTCGCTCATCGGGCGAATGACCGTTTTGACAACGTTAAAAACCAAGTCAGCTTACTGACGGAAGACATCACCAGCATCTCGACTGATCTCATTGGTCACAACAATAACCTCGACATTTTGTATGAGGAAGTGCTGGCCGAAGTGCATGAGTCGGGCATTAATATTGTGGCCGCAGGTTTCGCGATAGAGCATATTGAAGCCACCCTGAAACAGCGCCGCAAGGCATTGAAGAGCGACCCAGAAAACAATTTGCTTGCTTTGGAAGTCAGTAATATCGACCACCAGCTGGCCGTACTGAAAAAACGCAAAGTAGATATCATCATGACGCAGCAGAAATGCTTTGAGGATTTGACCATGATCCGAATGATGCAGCGAAATAACCTCAACATGCTTGACCAGTTTGAAACCATCAAGCGTGTAACACTCCCATCTGCCAAACGCGCTCACTTGCTGGTGGATCAGGCCACACAAAGTAACAACCGTTCAAAGCTGGTTCAGGCAGTGGGCGATGTCGTTAATGCGCAGGCGAGACACCAGGCAGACTTGGTCAGCGAGAGCTCCATCCGAATTGCACGGGAAGGACATCGCCCGGTGTATGATGAGTCAACATTGGAGCACATTTCAAACACCATCGGCGGTGCCGCGCGCGAGATTAAACGGATCCAACGTGAAAGCGAAGGCCACTACGCTCGCCTATCTGAACGTACAGACGCCTGGCAGAAGCACCGCCGTGAACTGCTTTTGGAACTGGCGGAATAATTTAGCAGTTACATCATAGGCCGAGTTATTCGGCCATCTCATTTAACGTTTAGTGTCCGGAGGGGGGAATGGTTAAGACAGAACCAGATATTGTCTCGACTGAAAAACGTATTCAACACAAGCGAAATCGATTGTTTTTGACGGGTTGCATCCTGTTGCTGCTTGCGGGTTTCGTCTGGATATTCAGTTGGATGCAACAGTTTGAACTGGATACACTCCATGCTATGGCGATCAATAAACCTGTTAATTTGTCTCTCGGTTCAGGGGCGTCGATAGAAGGGGGATTTGTCACAATCGGCGGGGTTATTGAAAAATACCTTTCGTATAGTATTCCATTTTTAGTTGCATTGGCCGTTGTCGTGGTAGGGATTGCGATAATGCAGTCAGAAGCATCGTACCTCATCATCATTGCGCCTGTCGCCGGTGTCATTTTTTCAACAATAATCCTGACGCATGATGAACCAAAATCGTTACCTAGCGCCACTTCGGTACGGACTGAAATACTTATTCCTGCCGGTGAGGTTAATGAATTACTGAGCGCGATCACGACAGAATACCCAGGGGTTGGCCTTATCCTGAAGGATGCGATGGAAAAGGGGAGCAATGATACAAATGCGGTTACCGCTTTTGAAGGTGAAATACGTTCAGGCTATGCTGCGGGTGACGCTCGTCGTGCGATGTCCATAAGCGTGGCATTGGTTCAGGCTCTGGCTGTGGCCGCGCAGAACACTTCTGACGAGAAGGAAGCTAACAAGCTTCTGGATAAAGCGAGCCGAGTCGCAGCCCTCAGTGTTCGCATTTTGAGGGATAATTATTTTGTGGATAGCGAGTTGGCATATCGATTATATGAATTGGCCCAGCGACTTGAGCCAAGCATTGTTAATGATGCCAAACCAAGCATTGAAGTGAAGTATCAGGAGTCGGCTGAAATCGCAGGAATATCACGAATACTGAACTGTGCTTTACTTGTGATGACAATGATACTCATCACGTTGTCTGGATTCGCAAATAGAAATCTGCGTTTGCTGAAGCAACTGAGAACGCAGCCGTGAACCACAATTCATAGAAACGAAGAGCCCCGGTTTTGCCGGGGCTTTTGATTAATGGTAGTGCTTGTTGTGATCGTTTTCCTCTTCTGCTTGAGAGGCCGCTGACATAATAGCCGGAGGTTCGGCGTAATCCTTTCCCTCATCATCCGGCTTCTTAAAGAATTTTGACCAAATGTAGTGACCAGCCAGTAAGGCAACTCCACCACCAATCATCAGCACATCAAACAAGTCGAGCTTAGGCATTTTTCTTCTCCAGTCAAAATGGGTCCATACCCGGCTGGCGTTTAACGCTTTCGGGCAGCGTAGGCAGTTCCCAATTTAAACACGGGCATTCTGACAAAAACACAGAAAAGGAGAGCGAAACGAGGGGGAAAAAAATCTGGCTCCATACAGTGCCATGAGATAATTAAGGCTCTTACCAACGCAGAGGTTTTAATGGCATTGATTATCCGAGCAGGAACCGGCCAGAGTGATACCACAGTCACCAAGGCTGATGAGCAAGGGCTTCTTGACCCTGTATTCGTTCAAAGCGTTCTGAAAGGGTACCCTGAGTTTTCTCAGCTAAGTCAGGGCATCACGTTGAATGGTGTGGTCTATGATCGTGTTCTCATGAATGAAGACGCGAAACACAGCGAGCTGGGTTTGAATCAACGAGCCACCACTTTGCTGGAGGAACATGTTTGCCTGGAAGGGCCGATCGTCGGTGATGTGTTGTTGCTAACGTCAGGAGAGCTTTACTGACACGTCGGTAATAAAAAGGCAACCATGTGGTTGCCTTTTCTTGTTGGATCATCCCAGCTGGTGGGGGTATTTGAGCCACCAGTCAGGTGAGTATAGGAAGTTTCCTTTCTCTTTCCAGCCAGCACCTATCAGCTGATCTTTAACAAAGTCAGGTTGTTTGCGTAGCGTGTCAATGGAAACTTCATCGACAATACAGACCGTTCCTTTCTCACCTTCAATCTCACTTTTAATGTAACGTGTCAGGCCGATGAGTTGAATGCGTGAGCTGATTGCACCTGCTGTCCGATCCATTTTTTTGGCTATCACGTCTGGCGAATGATGCTCCCCAAGTAAAGTGAATAGGAATTTATAGTTGCCAGCGAACCATAATTTACCGTTGCGCGTTTTTTCACGAGCAGGTGCTGGCTGGCGCTTTTCAGTGGATGTAGGTGGTGTCGAAGCTGCGGGGGTGGCGTTTTTTTCAGCCAGAGGAGGGGGTTGAGGTGCTGCGGTATCAATAGCCTGTCGTTTGGCATTCACTGCTTTCAACAAGGTTGCAGCGGCCATCATGTGCTCATTACACCGAACTGGTGTATCGGCTTCTGTGACTGAAGCTTTCAGCGGCCAGGAGCCTGGAATCAGGTCGGTGATCTGGGTTGCGTCAGACCACCAGGTTGGGGCTGTTAATTGCAAACCATCAATGAGCCAGCCATTGTGCAACATAGGTAGCACGTCAAAATAACGCATTTTCGACAGCACTCGTGGCTGGATAGTTGCGCACATCCAGACCTTGGCCTCCCCTGAGTCTTCAGCAGTTCCGACACGAACCAAACCCATGATAGAGAGCTGTTGAATAATATTAGACATGCTGCGCATCAGTACCTGCGTTAGTGCATCCTTACTGGGGCGCTGAGACAGAGCTGTCAGCATCATGCCCACATCCTCTGGAGTCCAAGGCTTACCGTTATTGAGCAAGTGAACTGTTCGGCGAGCAGGCGCGTCAGCATCGTCGTTATAACGAAACGCAAGAGCAGGGCGTGATGTCCACCACTCAGGCGACCGCAGTGATTGCTCTCCACGCCATACCTGTGGAGCCCATCCCATCTCGGTCAGATTGCGATAAATGCCGGACATAGTTTTACCCAAGCAAGCAATACCGACCTGGTGATTTGGCACCAGGGTTATCTGGCTGAGGTCATCAATGTTTTCACAAGTGGCAATGTACAAATCCATCGCGATACACTTGCGTTGAATTTCTTCCACATCCTTACCGATGACTGACGATAAGGCTGTAAAAGAGTAGTTATCCTTCAGCCCCTTCACAAGCTTGAGTTCGTCAGTAATCGACCACGCGATGTTCTCTTGAGTCATGTTGAGGTCCTATTTGATTACTACAGTGCTGATATTTTAACCGAGGGCAAGTCACTATCGAAATTTTGTGACCTATTTTGCACAGGGTTATGTACAGAATTTGTGGATAAAATGGCGATCAAAAAGCTTGATTTAAATTTCAAAGGCATCATTGGATTAGCCCTCTAGATTTAAGCTAACGTGCAGGTCAACGGTTGCCTGGCAGCCGGGGATGTATCTCGGCCAATCAGTTGCATTTGCTCGCTTTATAACCACGACCTCAAATCCAAACTGATCCGCAGTCAGGTCAACAATAAAGTCAGCATTATCCGCAGTTGCTTCACACCAATAATGGCCGTGCTGAGATGATGATGTGTATAACCCTCCGTCAGCGTACCCATCACCTCCACGGATCCGTGTCGGATAGCCGCCTCGGGTTAACATTGCGGCCAGCATCAAACTGGCATATAGACAGGTTCCCTTGGTTGAGGAAACATTGCAGTGTGCTAGTAACCCGTCGAGTATAATTCTTGCCTTCTGGGCAATCTCGGTTAATGAAGGTCGGGCTGGTGGAATGGTTAGGTGATGTGGGCTCACGGATTAGCCCTCATTCAACAGACGCTGTATAGCCGCTCTGACACGCAGGATTGCCGCACGCTCAGCGATTGTGCTGAATCCCTTAGTGTTATGCTTGCGTTCAAAAATGTCTTTTTCCCAGGCGGAGATATAGCCCTTTTCCCGTGCCTCGGCCAATTTGACTACCAGTTGTTCAGGATCTGAAATGACACAGAAGGGGGTGGCACTAACCTTTGCGAGGGCCTGCGCTTCTGCGGTGGTTTCCGGTAGCGCTTTGGAAATCCCGGCCTGCATCATTTTGGTTTGGATGTTAGCTCGTATCGCGTGCTGTTTGACCGTTAATTTTTTCATAGGAAAGGTCCGCAATGCGAAGTCCTTTTCCCACTGGTTGATGACATTCTGATTGAATGCGGTTTGGATGTGACTTGCACCGTAGACCAGCGCACGACTTTCTTCACCCATGTCTGCTAATTTGGCATTGATAGACTCACGCGTTTTCAGTTGTTTCTGCGTTAGCTTCCGCTTGTCGATGTTGCTCAGGTAAAACTCAAATTCCCAGGGGGTAATCACGGATTGAGCCAATGCCATTTCAAGCAATTTTCGACTGGCTGCTTTCGTACCGTCTTTTGATATCCGATCAATTGCATTGAAAATGCCATCCGAACCCAGAGCCATGAATTTATTGACGCAGCAGTTCCCAACTCTTGCAGCCTTGTTGTTCGTTTTATTTTTGATAACGCAGATTTTTATGATTGGCTGATGGCCGCACAAGCACTGGTCAGCTATCTGCGCCCGAAAAACTTGCTGTAATGACCATTCAGTACGGGCACTTTCCCAATCTTCAGCCGTGGACATTTTCGTAATGCGCTGCATTAATTGTATGTGCTTGTAACTTTTTGCTTCGTTGCTCTCGCTCATTGTTTTTCCAGTCAATCAAATCCTTACCTTTTCCCTGTAGGGTATAGATTTTGCCAAATAAGGGTCAACGGAAAAGCACCCTGTTTTGCTGTCCTTTTCGGTACAATTAACAGCGTGTTAGTAATTGCATATTTATGCATAAAAACTAATGGAATATGAGTGAGGTTTAAGCCGTAAAAAAGGGGGTGACTCGTTAAAAGTCACCCCCCACACTGGATCCCCACCCAGACATACAATGCTTCACATTCGTTTGCATTGATTTAAATCATACATTCTTCAGAATTAGATGGAAGTCTTTTTTTGGTCAAAAAATGCATAAACCACGAATGAACATTTGAAGCGAAAATGCGTGATAAAATTGTCACGATTTTTCCATTGCTTACAGCAAGTATATATTTGCTCAGTATAATTTGCATTTTTACCACCGTGGGTCGCGTTTATGCAGCATGAATGACCTATGTGCAATGTGGGCACAAATTAACCAGAATTTAACAAATCACTCGATGGTGCGCACAACTGAAAAGCGCCGATAAAACTAGCCGTTTCATCCAACCTTTGTGACAAAATTGGTTTATCCTCTTTGGATAAATGCCTTTCTTGGCTAATTGGGCATTTCAAAAGCCAGACATTGTTTCTTGAATTATTACGCATGATCTCGGTTAAGTGATTTCGTCAGGCGACTGGGCGGGCTTACCATTTCTGTATTAACGTACAGAAGGAGCTCAGAATGACTGCAATAATTGATAAACAGATTTCCGCCGCGAACTTAAATGCATTTGGCTGGCAGTTGGGAGACCACATTCACTCAACACCGTTTACCTCCCATGTTTTTTATCTGCGGGACTACCGAGATGATCAGGTGCATTTGGTGACCATTGGACAGCGGGACTTTGATTCAGCGCGCACAAACCTTGATGTGCCCATTGGGGCTCATGTGGAGGCAATAGCTCAGCTCATTAAAAAAAGTAGGAAAAAAGCATTATCGCAAAAGCATGCTGGCGCGCTCAGCTTTGCGTTAGTGAATTACATCAAAAACACTGGCGCTTATCGCCAATGGCTCACTTTGATTTCACCCGGCGAACGCATGCACGCAGTCATGAATATCTATAGCCAGAAAAATGGCCTAGTGAGACTTCGGCCATTTATCGTGCGCCACGATGAGTTAATGCTGACACCGAACGATGTCATGCAGAGCACTGAACAGATTTTTGTGATGGATAAAGCCAGGAATCCAGAGTGGTTTAACTAATCTGATATCTACTCGATAATAAGAAAAGAAGAGAGCGTTTGCTCTCTTTTTTTTGAAGTGACTCAACATTGTGTAATTTTGCATTAACCTGCAAGTAGACGAGTAGGGCAGGAACGCATAAAATTATAATCGCGAAATGCCTTTATAAATCAATGGCTTATTTAACATAATCCTCATTATATGTATCGCGTTAACAATTTTAACAATTGGGTTTCCTGAGGAGATTTCGAACCTCAAAGTGTCAGAAATGGAATTGAAAGATGAAAATGAGAGCCAACGCATCTTGTTATCTTTCAATGTGCATAGACTTATACTTTAACCATATTATGATCGATGGATTAGACGTTAAATTAAAGGCACGACATGGGACACAACTTAGCGGAATTATCTAAAGAAGAAATGGACAAGGTTAATGTTGACCTTGCTGCTTCAGCCGTTGCTTATAAAGAGCGACTAAATAAGCAAGTGCTTGATGTTCAAGTTGAACAGGAGCAGCCAGAGCACCTGAGAGAATATTTCCGTGAGAGATTAGCTCATTACCGCAAGCTTTCCGAGACACTGCCTGGCGCGGGCTATTACGCAACGCTAGACAGCAAAGCACAGCAATGAGCTTACACTTTTAACCTACTTTTATATGGATATTAAATGACGGAATTAAACAAAAACGACTGGATCATTGAAGCTGATAAATCTATTAAGGATGTCTTAGCTAATGCACTACGAACCGATAAAAATGGTTCTTGGGATGAAAATCAGATAACAACGAACGCATTGAATGCCATTGGTAGCTTAGGGAAGCAATTGAAATGGAAATCGCAAAACCAATCTACTGTTTGGGAGTCATATAAGCAAAAAGGCAAGGCTGAGACAGCTTCAGGGGACGTACTTTTTTTTATTAAAGTAATCTTATCTAATGAGGTGACCATCGAGGGGGTAATTTACTACGAAGCAAAAAAAATGTATTTAAATGAAAGACAAGAACCTACAGGATACTCAGCTTTTGACTTCAATCAATTGGGCAGGATAGTACACCACTCATGGGGAAGCAACATATTACTATACGACGTAAGCCTTACTTCAAGTGCTAATGGAGGAGACCCGGAACACTCAGTTGGTTCGTTTGCTTTACCAGCTGCTTTTGTTTATTCCCTCCTAAAAGGCACTAGCAGATTTACTTCCAATCAATCCAAAGAATTACCAGGCTTAGGCAAGCCGTGGGCAAATTTTTTGGCTGATAATTTCTCTGGATTTGGTTTAGATTACCATCCCGCAGTCGTCGGTTACGCAAAGGAATACATATCTCAAAAGCATCCATTGTTACCTGCAAATATAGTCATTGCAACCACAAGTAAAGCGCCAGAGATAGAGCCAGAACTGGACCGCCGTTTTATTATTCCAAATTTATATATCCCGTCTGGTGAAGATGCAGATGGTGAGGTCATTCGTCATACTGATGATTAATGAGATCAGATGTTTGTGGGAAGTAAAAGTCTGTTATTATGGATTTGGGTGCTTGAATCATTTTGGTTCGAGCATTTGCAAGTTCCAAAAAGACGAAAGCCCCGAATTATATATGACAATAATTCGAGGCAGTCTCCAAACGTAGCAATTTGATTCTGCCTCCTTTAACAAAAGGAGTCAAGAGGAATGACCAAGTTTGCCCTTATTAGGCTGATTGCCGTATGTATTACGGTTTTGTGTTTCTCTCTGCTAATGCGAGATAGGCTTTGCTCTTTGAGTGTAAGCAGCGGAAATACAGTGGTTCAAGCTACTCTTTCCTGTAACGAGTAGTCTTGTGGGGGAGTTATCTCCCCCACATTTCTCTTTCTTTTGCCATGTTCGGTGATGCAAGCACCCTTTTCAATGCCTTCCTGACGATCAACGCACCTTCGCAATCGGGAGGTCATTGACGTTTGTTGTATATTCCGGAGACAGCATGCCGCGCGTCATTCCCCAGGATGGGTCACATCCTTTTCCAGCAAAGCCAATATTGAATTTTCCAGATCGATTCATGTTATCCAATAGAGCCATCAACTCTTCACTTCTTTTAAAAGGTTTGGCGGTGGAAAAAAGGTCGAACTGAGTAACATTTGAACCGGAAAAATCAGACAGCATCACGCCTGCTCGGTGGTATTGATACCCTTCCCTCCAAATTGCCCCCAGAGCTTTAACTGCGGCATTAATGATATCTCTTGTGTCTGCGCTAGCGTACACCAGACGCTCAGTAGCCCGATTGCTATACAAAGGGCCTGGCGAATAATGGCTTGTGCCAAGGAATACACTGACGACGCCACACAGTTGCTTTTCAGCCCTCAATTTCTCACTCGCTCTCTCTGCATAGGAACAAATTGCCTGGTGCATTTCGTCATAGCATTGAACTTTTTTGCCAAAAGATTTCGAGGAAATAATTTGCTCTTTAACTTTTCGCACTTCTTCTATTTCAATACAGGACTCACCGTTGAGCTCACGAACCGTCCTTTCAACGACAACGCCGAAGGTTTTTCGGATCGTAGCGATATTAGCATCAGCCAACTCTAACGCGGTATTAATGCCCATCATACGCAGCTTGGCAGAAATGCGACGACCCACCCCCCAAATCTCATCAACCGGTAATAATGACATCAATTTTCTTTGTCTGGTTTTTTGGCTTAATTCGACTACGCCCCCGGTTTTGCTCCAGCGCTTTGCCGCATGATTAGCCAGCTTGGCGAGTGTTTTTGTCGGACCAAAACCAACGCCAATAGGAACATGTGCAATTTGCAAAATGTCTTTTTGGATGGCCCGGCCAAATTCCTCGTACCCCCCTAACCTTTTACTTTCTGGCACGATCAGAAAGGCCTCGTCTATTGAGTATACTTCCATGACATCTGCAAAAGTGGATAACACAGACATAGTTCTGTCTGATACATCCTGGTACAAGGTGTAATTTGAAGAGAAGACTTGAACATTGTTTTTTTTAAAGAAATTTGCATTTTCAAAGTACAGAGCCCCCATTTTAATACCCAGCGCCTTTGCCTCCTTTGAACGTGAGATTACGATATGGTCATTATTTGCCAGAACAACAATAGGTAAGCCCTGGAGGCGCGGGTTAAAAGCAGACTCGCACGAACAATAAAAACTGTTAATGTCGCAGTGAGCAAACATCATAACGTTTTGTGAATAACGTAGGTCACAACCCCAAAGACGGTGAACTCAGCCCAATCAGCTATAGGAATTGGAGAAAAACTTGGGTTCATCGGGATAAGTGCTGGATACGGCGTTTTTTGGAGTTTTTTGATAGTAAATTCGCCATCTATGGAAGCGATGATAATGTTTCCGTCATGCGCCTGTAGGCTACTGTCTACGATAACAATGTCACCATCGCTAATATTGGCGTCGATCATTGATGTACCTGATACCCTCAAAAAATAGGTTCCCGCCGGGTGTGTTATTAATAATTCGTTTAAGTCTATGTTTTTTTTGGCGTAATCAGCGGCTGGGGAGGGAAAGCCTGCGGGAATGAGCGCCTCGAAAAAAGGCAGTTTTATCCCCGCTGGTAATTCACATAATGAAAATTGCATAACGCCACCTTTTGAATAACTGTAAATATATACAGTATTATTATTCAGGTGCGAATGATTGTCTAGTTGCTATTTTGTGATGGTATTCCGGTAAAGAATATACTCGCGATACAGAAGCATGATAAACCCACCCGCGACAAAGCCTGAAATGCTGCTCTGATATCCTTCTGGGGGGTGATAGCCTGCGATGGTAGCGAGTAAAATACAAGGCATACCAACCAATATAACGATTGTCCTTACGGCCTTTTGCCTGCCCATTAACATTAAAAAGGCAAGGCCAAGTATGAAGCCAAGCAATGTCGTAGCATCAACACCCAGACTAACAAGTCGGACTATGATTAAGGCGATTATAAATATTGCGATGAGCAGCTTATTTTTTTGGTTGCGGTACATGTAATGAATGAATTCAAGTAACCGCATCACCTCAACCTTCCCCGTGAATATCCATATACAATTTCATACCACTGTCGATGGAGTTCGTAAATATCTTAATTATAAGATCTGCATTTCTGTTGATAAGAGCATCGCGCAAAGGATAATAATATTTAGGCCATTCCTCTAAGGAAGTTGTTTCATAGAGGAAGTGGAAGCTAGGCCCCACACTTACCCAAAGCTGTGTAATCAACGCCATAAGCTCAGGGGAATCAGAAAGCGTAAACATCCGCAGTCTCAACGCCCAATGCAATTGAACGGCGGTTTTAATGTCCCCCGACAAGTGTGCCGCTTCGAGTTCGAGCGTCAATTCCACCAGTGAATTAAGCGCTTCGTCAGACATGATATTTATTGAACGAGTGATGGCGGGTAGTTCTAGCATCTTCCGTATGCCCATCAATTCAATAAGTCGATCAGGATGAATATCCGGAACCAAAAAAGCGTGGGAAGGTGAAACATGTAACGCTCCATACGAAGAAAGCCTTACCAGTGCTTCTCTTACAGGAGTAATGCTCATGTTTAAAGATTCTGCAATTTCCTTGGTGATCATCTTTTGGCCTGGAGCAAGAAACCCCAGAATTAAGGCGCATTTTAGACGATTTTCAACTTGTTGGGTTAGACTGATTCTACGCGGAGGTTTTGCATTTAATGACAATAGGATCTGGTCTGAAATGTCACATAGTTGAAATTTATTTTTATTCATAATTGAAATTCTCGCGGAACTTTAACCTAACAAAATATTTTTAGGAACATTTTATTAGAATTGAATATTCTAAAAAAATCAATTTTCAGAAGTAACGAATTCTTTCATTATCATAGATCATGATGATTTTTGAATGAACGACGGGTATCCTAAGAGTAGTCATAGCTGTGTACTCTGAGGTTACGGTGAAACGGTTATT
This sequence comes from Providencia sp. PROV175, assembly GCF_032707045.1. Classification (NCBI taxonomy): domain Bacteria; kingdom Pseudomonadati; phylum Pseudomonadota; class Gammaproteobacteria; order Enterobacterales; family Morganellaceae; genus Providencia; species Providencia sp. PROV175. The sequence continues at coordinate 111,039 of NZ_CP120534.1, read as the reverse complement.
TAGCTTGGATGACGTTGATATTATTGAACAAATTTTGAAGGTTTCAGATGCGCTAGGATGCAAAGGCTTCTCCTATGCGGTCCAGCCTAAAAGCAAAAAAGGTGGTTCCGTAATCGTCTCGAACTTTCCACCACACTGGCAGGTTAGATACGAAAAACTATCATATCATCACATAGACCCTATCATGACATGTGCTAAAAAAAGTATACAGCCTTTTCACTGGGCTGATGCTGGTAGCAAACCATATCAGGATGTCAGAAATATTCAGATATCCGACCATGCCATTCCTGGTGTACTGAATGGATACACAATACCTTTGCATGACCACATGGATAACGTAGTGGCCTTTAGTGTTTGGAATGACAATTCATCCAGCGAACTCCAGCGACCTCATCATCCAATAAATGATAATATATATAGAAAAATCATAACCCTACATGAGATGATGTTAACCAAAAAAAATGAAGTGGCTGAAATAGAACAACACATCCTTAGCAGCAGGGAACTACAGGTGCTGCAACTGTCCGGACATGGAAAAACCTACAAAGAGATCGCTCAGACTCTATCAATTTCTGAGAACACTATAAAATTTCACGTTAAGAATATCCTAACCAAATTGAATTCTAGCAATATGAGACAAGCCATAACTACGTTAAAAAAGACTTCTGGCTATTTTTAAGTGGAGAAATAGCTTCAGAAAGAGTCACCATACACCCGCTCGGGCAGCGCGCTGAGTTTTTCACAAATCTCGCCCCTAACAAACAAGCAGTAATCCCGCTTACCAACCAAATACACATCGTAATCCACCAGGCAAGCATGTGCATTTGATAACTTCACAAGCAAAGCACTCATAATGTCCGGGAAGCCTGGCGCTTGATTCAACAGGTGAAAATTCACTGTAAATCGCGTAGGTAGAGACTCCAGAATATCTCTTTCATAAAAATCATTTTCATTCTGAACACCCCAGTAAAAACTTATCTTTCGTTCCGAATCTTTATTTGCTTCAGTGAGTAAAATAGAGCGAGCATAAGAATAACCAGAACCAAAGGCCAGAACGATGACAGGCCTACCGCTGTCTGAACGAAGCCAGGCGTTCCCCATAGGCCCGGCAACAACAACGTCATCACCGACCTTTAGTTTTTTGAGAAAACTATCATGCTTCCTTGTGTCGGCGATATGTAACTCGATCACCTCACCTGAGTTTTCGGGAGAAGCTATCGAAAAATACCCAGATCGGCCGCAATTTAGAATAACCTGAACATATTGACCGGGCTGATAATTTAGTTCAGATTCAAGTCGAATCACTACACGATAGATGTAAGAGTTTAGAGCTCTCATGCTTGATACAGTTGCCGTTACCATTTTTGCCTCACGTTAAAGGCTGGGGATGACCCAGCCAATAAACATCAAATGAACAGGTTGTTTGAATGGTTGTTTAGTAGAAATTGTCCACACTGCTGAACAATAGACTCACTGGCAACAGCGTGCTGATTCATGGTGTAACTGTCGCGCAACCATTTATCCATCGGTGTTTCGTTTTTATATATCGAAGCACCGCCCACCAAGTCATAAATGGTTGAGATGATTTGACGGGAAACCTTGAATGCTTGTTGCCTTGCCAGGGCAACTGTAATGCGGTGAGCGTTGCTCAGCGGCTCTTTACCTACAAGGCCATCCCATTGCTCATTCAGTGATGAATAAACGGCACATCGTGCGCTATAGAGCTCAATTTCACACCGTGCAAGAACCGCCTGCACTCGTGGACTTTTTTTCCACGAAACCGACAGTGAGCGGTCGTATTTGTGCTCAGCAAGGCTGATCGCATAGTCCAGAGCAGCACGCGCCATCCCGAGTGGTATTCCTGCCATGTTGCGCAGGATAGCATCAGGAACATCGTGTAAAGGCCCTTTGCGATAAGGCTCATTGAAACTAAAACTGTGCTCGTAGGGAACGAACATGTTATTGGCACCATAATCACGACTTCCACTTCCGGCAAGACCAGTCGTGTGCCAGTTATCGTGTAATTCGTACTCATCAGGTTTTGCCATCATAACCCGCCAAATTGGCGCTCCGTGACGATCAACGACCTGATTACCATCCTGATAAACGAAACACCCTGCGCTGAGTATATCGCAATGACTTAAGCCACTGCCAAACCGCCAGCGGCCGGAAACACGATATCCACCAGGCACTATCTCTGCTTTACCTTGAGGATGTATCCAGCCTGCCGTAATCGAGTCAACGGTGAACATATCACGCGCCACAGGCTCATCTATAAAGCCTGAGTAAATACCTGAGTCACTGCCGATCATTGCACACCAAGCCACAGCAGCATCACCAATAGCCAGTTGCTCGATAACCTGGGTTTGCTGAGGTGAGGTTAATTCCAGCCCTCCCCATCCTAATGGGAAATTCATCCTGAATACGCCAATCTCCCTGAGTTTGTTAACAATATGGGGAGGTAGTCGGCGCTGTTCTTCAAGTACACCACCTTCAGCTGAAACTTCCTTTGCCAGCTTTTTTGCATTAAGTAACAATGATTCGAATGAGATTGCGTGCATTGCGATCACCTATAAATATCTGTCATTACTGATAATGTTATTGGGGTCAATGAATTGCTTTAATTCACGAACAAAGCTTCTTTCACCCACACCAGGAGTAATTGGATCCGCCCACTTGGCATGTTCAACACCTAGCCGGTAAGGGATAAATCCTTGCGCCGTAAATTTTTCATGTAATTTACTTAAAGCGGTCAATGAATCTGCCGACTCTTTTTCGCTTTTCTTAAAAGCGATTGAGACAACCAGGTCTATGACATCACCACTAAGGGCGTTGATCGTAGCCCCGCAAAGAACTCCGGTTTCGTTGTGAACTTCATCAATTAGCTGATAGGCCATTTCCAGCGCATCAGCAGTGAAAGGAATCAACGGAAGGAAAAAGATCCAGCCAGTGCCACCTGTATCAACTTTGTCGTGTCTAGCTCCCAGCGTTTTTCTAAGCAGAGTGTCATTTAGGGATGAATCGCCAACATGGGCAGCTTCAACCAAATTAGCGATCACATCAGGCCCAGGATAATTACCTTCAGTTACCGAATTCGATGTCACATTTGTAAATACCTGCGAAGATTCGCACAATTTTTTAATCAAACCGATTCGTTGCGAGACATCGTCAGATAGACCGTCCACACACAAGTGAACGGTATATAATCCGTCACTACCGCCATAGGTTGAGTTGGCCGTGGTGTCATAGATCTTCAATACGCCGCTACTCAGGCCGTTAGCCACCCATTTCTTCAATGTTTGTATTGCTGGTGAAAGCAACTTTCGGCTGAAGTTAAATCGGACTACATGTGTACTTTCAGGGCGGGTATGTAGTTTTATTACCCCTGCCGTAACAACACCAAAACTAGATTGCGTAAAAAACTGCACTAATGAGGGGCCTACACCATGCGGGTATATAGGCGTTTCAACACTTCCGGGCCACCAGCCAACACGGATGATTTTTCCCGTCGGCAACAGGACTTCAATGCCGACAAGGTCTTCAGTTCGTTGATGACGAAGTCCCACCCCTCTGTCCAAGGCATTGCCGAGGAAGCTGGAGTGAGCGGAAGATGCTGTAATGTTCAACATTTTTTGGGTGCCGATTAACAGCTCAGACAGTTCGCCTTGGGTCACGCCAGGCTCAATAATTGCCCAGCCTTGGTCTGTATCAATTTTCCGTACTGCATTTAATTTTTGTAACTCAACAAGGTAGCTACCGTCCGCAACATCCTCCCTAGAGCCCAGGCCCCAGTTGTACCCAATGCTGACAGGATGCAGCCGGGTGTTAGGAAACTCACTTGCACCTATCACTATTTGCTGGAGGTCTATGAGTGAGTTTGGACGTAAAATGCCTTTAATTTTTCTACGTCGAAAAGCACTGACGTTATCTGGTAGCCGTTTTGCCCTGACAACGCACTCACCATCTACACGCGATGCAATATAGCTAAGGAAATCTTCTTTCATGGTATTCTCTTATGTTGAAAGGTTGGTGTTTCAGAGTTTGGTTTTGACGTAACTTAGTTGGTCACTGAAAGTGCCATCTTGATTAATTAGTCTGTGTTTACTGACTCCTTCATGTACATAGCCTGCCTTGAGCGCGACTTTTTTGGAGGCCACATTTTCGGGTTTAACTCCTAATTCAAGGCGATTAAATCCTCCATCAGTCATCAGCCACTCAGAAAGCAATTTCAGGGCCTGAGATGCATACCCCTTTCCTCTGAACCCTGAAAAAACGCCGTAGCCAACATCACCAACCTTGGGTGGCACTACAGGCCGAAGGCTGATCCGACCAATTAATTCTTGTGTCTCATTTTCGAAAATAGACAGCATCATTTTTTCCCCCAGTAGCCAATATAGGCCTGCCAGACGGCAGTCTTTATCAAACTGAGAGAATGGGATGTCAGGATAGATAGACCAAAAACGAGTGACAGAGTCGTAGTGGTCTTGGAACATACGATGCCCATCGGGTCGGGCTGAAATGCGTAGCGTTACCACGCCATCGGTAAGGCCTTCTTGCGGGAATGGAGTGAAGGATTCGTGACCAGATTTAGCGCTGGAATAATGCAGTTCAACAATATCGATATCAGCGCCCCTGGGATCTTTAAACGCTATCAATCCACTGGGACTGAGTCCGGCATTCAGCGCTGCGGCTACTGCTGGTAGATTGTCTGAGTGAATTAGGCTCAGAACAGTTTTTCCTGCCTGCTCAAGCTCAAGAAATTGAGTCGTGAGTTTTAAAAATGCAGCCTCTGGGTCTGAGCACTCCCCCAGGGAGTGATAGATGACATTGTTAGAAATGGGATGTTCACTGAATAGAGACATTACACCATCGGAATCGCTCATTTGAACAACCCTGTGATGCATGTTTAGTTTATCTAAGACGTGCTGAGTGCTGTTACATAGCGGTGCGGAAGATGCATGATGTAAGAAATTCATCGTTAAACCTGTGAGATGGTTGTTTTGGCTAGGACGCTCAAAGCATATAGCCAATTCTTACAGGTTTAACCTACACAACAGGGTAGTTTTTATGGGGCAGTGGTATTAATGACCTTTGTGGCGACTTCCAGTTCGTCAATGGCAACGTTGCCTAGAAGGAGACCTAATCGGGTTGTAAGATTTAATTGGTTATTTGCATACAGCCAAGCCATTGCTCCCATACAATAGGATTCACGGCCTGAAGACTGATACTGCCCTTCCTCTCTGTCTTCAGCACCGCCCTGGTAGGTTGTCTTGTGGCAGAAAAAAACCTCCTGATCAGAAGAAAGCAATGTGCGCTTAATGTCATCCAGACGGCCCTCTGTCAACGGGATCCCTCCCGTCGTTCTGAACGGACAATTTGCGCAAGGTTTTTTAACGGCAAACAATTTTTTAATGTTCATTTCTGTTCCGTATAAATAATCGATGCACCTTTCCAGCGGCGAGTAGTGTTGAGCATGAAGTTAGGGTCGATACTGCGGACCGCCTCGGCCATCATTCGTGGTAAATCGTGCTCCACACCGACAATGTCGAGAGACATACAAAGGCCGGAAGCGTACTCGTTCAACAGCGTAGCAGCCAGCTCTGGTGTTGATACGCCGCGCTTGACTTCATCTTGCCGGACGGCCAGAACACCACCAAATTGGGCATAGACATCGCGCCGAATAGCATCAAGCAAGTGCGGCCAAAAAGCGCCTTTTGGTAACTCACTTAGGCGATTCATCAAAAAAGCCTCACAAGGAAGTCAGGGGTTGACTGCTTGGTATATAGATTACCATCACATCGTTCGCCATCGAAAGATTCCCAGCCCCATGCGGGGTCAACAGAGGTTCCTTTGAGCACTCTATCAATACGTGGCAGTTGAAGAAGGGCTTCATCGTACAAGGCCTGGTTGGTTTGCTTAAGCATCGGCAAGATCCGATTACCCATTTCCCACAGGTGGAACAGGATACCTTCATTTACGCCGGGCCTTGCTATCTCGTGTAACTCAGGAAGTGTCTTATGAATGCGACTTAACTGATGTTCCCAGTTCACATAGAGATCAACCTCTGCCTTGATTGCAGTGCGGTCAGTAATGATATTTGCGCCGTATATACGGTGCATTAACACGATGACATCCAATTCACATAACCCGTCATTGAGGAAATTGAAGGTCGGCAGGTTGAAGTGCATGAACTGAAGGTAAGCAACAGCCAGATCCACCTGGTGCAAGTTCATCATGGTTTCTATTGCGTAAAAATCATCTTTTCGGGTGGCGTATGTATGGGTAATGCGAAACTTATTCATTGCTGACCGCCTATGTTCCAGTGCCCTGGGATTACATCGCTTAAACGCATGAATGGTGTGTGTTGCTCATCAGAGGGGTAGCGTTCATCCAAAGCGGTAAAGACATCATCGGCATCCAAATCCGTTGCTCGAAAATCGTCCACCAGCCGACGAACTATTTGCCCTTTCCTCTCCAATTCAGTAAGCAACAGGATGACACGACATAGGGCTTGCTTAGCGCTGGCCTGCGCGTATCGAAGTTCACATGCGGCGACATTGGCTTCAGGGCTGATTGGAATATTAAGTTGTAGATAAGCCGTGGCCGCAGCACGGTTGTGTTCAAGGCTTCTCACCAATGCCCTGATCAATACAGGCATCGCACCAATGTGATGTGGTGATATCACGATACTAAGAGCGTCACTCTTAACTATCATTTCATTGGTGATTTTCCATTGATAATCGCGGTTTTTATTGTCCTGAACATACAGTAAACGGACCAAGATCAGGACAGCCGCGATCAGCACATACATCATCATTTAACCCCGTGCTTGATGTCTATTTGTTCAGCACGCGCAATGCTCCCGGCAATCAGTTGCTCGCATTTCTCGCGACGAAAATCTGAACTTGCGCCGATCTCATCGAACTGAGTTTTTAGCTGGCCGGTGTATTTCTCAACGGTTTCCTGCATATAGTCGGTCATTGCCTGCGCCCTTTCATCAGAATCCTGTTCAGCACCTAGCGCTTTAGATAACGCCCGCTGCATTTGTCGGGCAATTTCTTTGCCGCGCGAACTGGGGCTTTCAATGTAGGCTCGGCACTGTGCGATTGCGGCGAGTACAGCGCCATGCGAGCCTGCAATTTCGCCTATGGATTCTTTCGGCAAAGGTGCAGATTGAGCCGGAATAGACCCCAGAGAGAGCACCGCGATGAATATAGCGATAGAACTTTTCATTGTTAACCTCACGGTTTCATTTCGACGGGTAAAGCCAGCACGGCAATGCGATGGATAGCCGCAGTGATTAGCGCAATGGGCACGATCGCAGTGTAAACCAGCCAGTCACTATTAAGTGACGTGTACGACCACAGTGCGAACATGGCAAGGGATAGCATGGAAGTGGCAATCATGATGCTGACATTGCGGAACACGGCCAAGACGACGGCCTTGAAGTTGCTGAACAACGCCCCTTCACAACACACTACAGCCCCCACGAACATGATCATCATTGGCAGGACGAGCAAGGTCGTGAACGTCACCAGACTGTACATGTTGAAGTAGACTGGGAACAATGAAAAGAACCCCTGGGACTGAACGGCTGGAGGGGTTGATAACGGTACTGGTACTTGAGCATTACTTGCGGCAGCGCTGGCTGTCGGCATGTAGAGGCTGAGGCACCAAAGCACAAATACCAGCAAGAGTGTGGCAATAAGGCCAGTAAACAAAGTCACAATCAGGTTCCGAATGTGATTTTTAAATGGCAGTCTTTTGCCCGTGATTTTCTGTTGTGTCAGGGTCATCATCACCAGCGAGGTGATGAAAACAGGTTGGAGGATAAAAAAGCCGATATCGGCCATAGAAAGCCGCTGCATTAGCAAAGAAAGCAATCCTCCGCCGATAAAGGTCGGGACTATCAACATGAGCAAACCGTAAGGGCTCAAAAAGGATTTACACGTTTCGGTGAAAATGGATTTGATCGAACGGGTGCTAACTTTCGCGTGTCGCATTTTGGACATTGGACATCCCTTATTTGAAGGTTGGTTATTGGCCGCAACGCTTTTGAGGCGAAGCGTGGGAAATAACATTGGTGAGGTCACGGCGCTTTCGGCGGGTATTGAGGTCAACAACGTTGGAGTTAGAGGTTGTTGAGAGCAAGGCGGTCCGTTCGGCAGGACGATAGGCCTTAAGAGTAACGCCCTGGAATGTTAACGGGACTCCCTCCCCACCATCTTCATTGCAACGCCCCCCGGCGAGTTCATGCAGTTTCATACGCTGCTTCACATCCGAGGCTTTACGGCGAAACTCGTCCATGCTCTGACGGTCAGCCAGGCACTGGGCCAGATCTTCGTTGCTCAATGTGAAGCGGTATACCACCAGCTTTAACCAATATTTAAAGTTACCCATGACTCTTCCTAAATGGTTTCGAATGGGTTAATTGTCTCATGCAACTACTGCTGACAAAGAATGCAAAGGAGATCGAAATGACCTCCTTTTCTTTCAGAATTTCAACGCAGAATGGAGGATGATTTATTTCGAGGCTGTCATTGATAGGTACTTTTTACACTGCTGGTGGACACGACCGGCAAGAATGATCGAGGCGCTATAGTCGAGAACATCTAACCCAAAATGATAGAGCGTTTCATCGTTAGTCGGCTCAAACCAGCGACGAACGCCACGACGGCCAACTTTCAAGAACCAGGAGATACCTGTGGCTTTGTCATGTTCGATGAAGAGTCTTTCAGCCCCCTGCTCATCGGTGATGATAAACCCTGCCCCTTGCGGGTAGATAAGGCCTGAAGCACCAGGAGGAATGCAAGTTGATTCATTGGCTGAGAAAGCCAGTCGCTTTCCACGCAAATTTACAAACTGAGTCACGCTATTGTCCTGAAGAAAAATGAACAGCAGATAAAAAAAGGCAGGCATTGGAACCCACATGCCTGCCTATGTGTGACGTCATTTTAAGATGAGGTGAACCTGTGACGAAGTAAAATGGGCGACAAAACGCGGTGCTATTTTTGCCCTGAAAAAACCTTCACGCGTGTATCTACCCGCTTGAAAACATTAACGCCTTCAGTTGATTCAGACTCGTCTTGGGTGAAAACCCCCAGAAATCGATATAGCGTTCGATTCAGTTCATCGCGCGAATGAGCCATTACGATGCGGTAACACCATGTTTCCTTATAGTTACGCTCAGGATTAAGGCTTTCTTCCCTTATCAGATCGCCATTAATGGAAAGTGAATTATCCCATTCTCCTGCCTTGTATAAACGTGGAAACCAAACCATCACATCCCCGGTCAACCCTATTGCTTCTACAGCGGCTTTGGGTAATCGCCAGCCTCCTGATTGATGGTGGCCTTTATCTCCATAGCCAAAGCACTGTAAAGCATCACGATGATATCTGAATACAGCGTAAGGTCCCGCCTCCAGGAAACCTGCATCAATATGTTTTTGAGCAGTATAGCGTTCTTCATAGTCCCAGGAGAGGAACAAACCTTGCATTTCCAGCTGGGCTTTTCTATCCCTGACGAACTGGATAAATTCGTCAACGAGTTGATTGATGGCATCCAGGGTTAGGTTATTGGTCGGAATGCGTTTTTCAATAAATCCGGTCGCTTCCAAAATATCTAACCGACGAATACCGTCAGCCTTTTTTGCATCATCGCTGTCATGGTGTGCTTCGTCTATCTCAAGATACAGCTTAAGTTGAGGGAAAAGCAGATCAGCAAGGTAAATCTTTCCAGATTCTCCTTCCTTACGGATGCACTGCTGGCAAACGAACTCAAGCTGCGGATCATCCAACTTGTGAAAGATTCTATTAATGATGTAGTGCTCCCAGCGCTTGTGTGAAATTTTTGATAATGCTCGGAGAACGTAGTCGGTTTTACTCATAGGTTTACCAGTGCGGCCGTTATGGCAAATCCCATTAACGGCCGAGAATATTAATGGAAATCAATAGTAAATAGTCTAACTTGCACTCCAGTTCCTTCAAAGGCATTTTCATATTGGCCGACCTGATGTACATCACACTCACGATCTATCAACGCCTGAATACTTTCGTCAGTAGCGCTTCCAGGTAAGATAACCACAATACGCCCTTCACTCTTAACAAACTGCTGCGCATGCTGTAGGTGCAATTTCCAACGATTGTCGGAGTATGGAGGATTCATTAACACACGCTCAAATAGGCCCAGTTGCGTTACCGTGGTACTGAGGAAATCTTGCTGGTGGGTATCCCAGCGCAAGCGAGAGCACATGGCTGCGACATTGTTTGCCTCGACCCCGATCACCTTAACACCTTCTGGCAAATTGCGAAGTAGCGCACCAAAGCCGATGCTGGGTTCAAGTAAAGTATCACCCTCACGCGGGTCGCATTCGTCCATAGCCGCTTTCTGGAGGTCCCCCGTTGTAGGGTAGAACTGATGTGTTTTTTGGTCGGGCAAGGTACCACTGATTGCGATCGCTTTAAACGCGTCCATCGGCCAGAATTCAAACTCGTAGACTTCAGGCTTTACCTCCACCGCGCCAAGGATACGGAAGATACTATCAAGTTCCTTTTTTACCAAGTCGGTGTATTGGTATGGTCGGGGCATCACGATAGTAAATGGAGCCGCACCATATTGCTTCGCACTGTGTTGGTTGTTTCGGGCCATTTCAGCCAATTCTGTGCAGGTTGGGAACGCAATCCGGTAATCAATTAAATCGCCCGTGTATTGCGTGTTTCGAGGTGCCTTGTTGGTTTTTCCTCTCTCTTTGAATTGAGGGATGAGGCCTGGCATACGGTAAGCCAGTACCGTATTGAGGTCATCGCAAACAGTCTCGGAGACCTGAATATGTACATTGCCGTTAAGGAAGCCTTTACAGGTCAGCGCGCCACCGTCTACCGATATCCATTCTCCCACGTTACTGCTGAGGGATTGCTCCAACGCCCACTTATTCACGATTTCAGCGCCAGGACGGCCTTGCATGAGGCCGATGATTTTACGCAGATCGCTGAGGTAATCCATATTGTCATAACCGCGTTTATAGTCGCGGCATGGCAGGCAATTGGTGATCACCATCTTCGGACTAAAACCTTGAGCCTTGTTAGTTTTGTGAAACACTGACAGTTTTTTGAATACGCCTTCGACCATTTCTGCGAAATAATCTTTTTTCTCAGTGGTCAGGCTTTTTGCAGTGGCGAGCACATTCTCTTCTGTGAAGGCAACAGGCCGTAGGGCGGCAAGTCGATCTGGAGATGCTTTGCGCCACTGCCTAAGCGTGTTGTACCACTCGTCTTTCCGGGCGGTTGGCATAAAATTACGTACACCAGTGAGATCCAATACTTTTTGCCAGAAGGACTCATCCAATGCGCAGGTAGCTCGCTGGAGATCAAACAGACAATCAACGGCCAATGTTGTCCCTATCGAGTTGTTACATCCGTCAGTAAAATAACGAAATGCCTGGCTATGACGTTTACCCATAACGACGAGGTGCAATGAGTCAATTTCGCTACGTGCATCGTGGTATTCTGCGAGTAGTTGCGTAAGTGCGTTGAACAGACGAAACCCTTCGTGTGGGGTTATACCGGCATGATGACCATCTATAGCTTGATACAGAGGAAGTATCGGCTGAAATTCAGTGGCGGGGTTGGGTTCGTAGATGGCTAAACTTGTCATGGGGTACCTCACTGGAAATAGAATTATTATCCGGTGGGACTAACCGCTGACGAAGGGAAAAAGTCAAAAAAAAAGCCTCGTCCTAACGAGGCATCTATTAAAATGAGGTACTACTTATTATCTCTCAACACACGTCGTCTTCAACATCCTCACCGAACTCATCGAAACAAACCCGCGTCGGGAGAGCGACTCCTTTGGGGCGAAACGTATGATGGAGCTGGAGGTTGTTCAAAAACTCTGCTTGTATGAGTATTTTTATACTGTTACGTAGAGTATCTGAGGTCGGGTTTAAGATCCAGCCACATTTTACGCGTATACCACGTTTATTCGTGATCAGCGCGGTGCATTCACTTTCATGATCGGACTCTTGATTGCAGTTCGGGCAAAGGAATACCGGCGTAGAGCCGCCTTCCATGAGGGCCTCGCGAAAGTCTTCAGCGGTCGGCCAGATATAAGCATCGCAAATTTCCGGCAGACGCTGCTCGTTATAGAACTGAGCCGGTGCATCATGACCTCGAATACCCTCCAGTGACTGAAGGATCCGCTCTGGCGAAAGAGATAACACATCGCTGTATTCTTCCAACTTCGCGTAGGTCGTGTTGCGCATTATGGTCACAGTTAACACGTCCGCGCCCGATCGCAAGGCTACATTTTCAAGCGCCTGAATAGCTCCCTCAACCGAGTTCGGTGGTAATTGGGTATGAATGCGTTGCGCTATCAGTGACTGGCTCATTTTCACTTCCTCAGGAATGGTTGTAATGCCGATTTTACTTCGGCTTGTGCCGCTGACTGAATTTTCCAGGTACTACAATTTGCTGCTCATGGTTAGGCCATCACTTGTCGGGATGTCAAAGCACAGGGCATTTCCAGACTGATATTCGTAGTCACCCATCAAATAGCAAAGTTTGAAATTCCCGCGATGGTACTGGCGCAATTCAAGCGGCAGACCCGGATTGGGGAAGATCTGTAGCTGAACAGTAAATTGGCCTTTTGTGGTCTGGAAATCAGTCTTCAAACCAGTGCCCGTTTCATTTGAGGCTCGAACAACAGGCTGCGTGACCGTGCCAACATCCCAGGTGGTGATCAAGGTTGTCGAACGCAAGTAATAAATCACGGAAAGCCCGGCCACAAGCAAGACCAAAAGAAATGCAATCAGGAACTCCCTTGACGTAATTGTGTACGACCAGTGTTTTTGCTTTTTGCGCGTGTTTTTTTTACGGCGCGGAGCTCTTTTAGGAGGCCGCTCAGGAGTAGTCATAAAAACCTCTTTTTAACTTTTCGTGGCAATTTTTAAGCCAGCCAACATGTACATCACTTGAATTTCACTCAAGGTGCTTAGGTTTAATTCTTGTATATATCTACATATCCCTTCCGGGGTTTCAACGATCGGCATGCCAGGCAATACACCTCCACCAGCACGCTTTGCGAGATGCAAACCTGCATAGAGATGTTTGATCTGATGAGAAGAAAGCGCCGATATATCCAGGTGTGTCAGATAATCCCGCTGCCGCTGAATGCTATAGCGTTCGCGGACATCATACTCATCAGGTAGTGCAACAACGCCTTCTATGCTGGTTGCTGTGAATTTATCAAAGGGAGAGGAAATGCCAGCAACAATGAACCGTTGTTCGGCAACATTAACGACCTCACCTTTGGAAAGATGACCGTCCTGGTGCTGAATGAATACCGTGGATCCGGTATACAGGTTACCTGTCCAATATCTATAGGATTGAGACATTCCACGCCCCCTTTAAGTGATCTCACAAATACATGATATCAGTAGTTCAGAATCGACAAAGCCCGAACAAGTCGGGCTTTCATTTGGTTTATTCGAATTGACCGTCGGAGATGGTCTCCGATATATCTATCGCGAGATCGTTATCGCTGATATCTGCCAGGCGCTCGTAGCGGTAGAGCGGGATATTCAGGTGGCTGAGCAGGCCAATCAGAAATGCACTGTTCTCAGATTCGGCCAGTCGCTCTTCAGTCAGCATGACCAGTACAATTTCGCCGCTATGCACATCGCTTAGAACAAAGTTAAAGTTCATTCGCGACATAAACTGCATGGCACTTTTGACGTCCAGACTTTGGCTCTCAAAATCCTTTTCTTCGGCCTGAATAATGTCGGTCACTCTGACGCGTGGTGCAACCGCATATTGGTCGGCAAACATCTCAATCAGGCGAGAGTACAGATTGCTGGCATCGCGCGGGAGAATAAATTTATGGCGTTTGTACCCAACGTAAATGGCCGGAGTCAGTTCGTCATCACTGGATATCACGCCTTCGTGATCTTCCCTTTGATAAATTCGCTCACCCGTTTCGGCATCAATGGGAAACAACTCGTCGAGCGTTGGCTTCCGGCTCCCCTTTTCGCCGCCCGGTTTTTTTTCCGACTTCCCGGTAAAAAACAGTAAGTAGGCCAACCCTAATACACCTGCAATAAATACGGCCAATCCAATCATCTTGAAAGACATGACGCACCCCCGTGCCTGTCTTGGTGAGTAATTCCTGTTATACCGGCCTGTCCGCAATGTCGTTGCGGATCAGGTAGTCAGCCAGGTCCCTAAGTGAAGAAACGCCCAAGTCCCGCAGTACCGCAGGCGGGCGCTCTTTATTAATTTCGGCTTCACGCGCTTTGCGGACATTCTGCAAATATCGATACATCTCTTCCGGCAAAGTCATGGCTTTGGCACTCAACAGCGGGTAATCGCTGCGGGCAAACCACGCTTCATAGGCCGCATCCTTGCGAACGTGATACATGGAGGGATCCATTTGCCCCTCGACGGGCGGTTGCCAAGTATCGTCATTGCGCTTCTTGCGCTCCGTGGATAAGAACCAGGTTTCGAAAAATTGCTTTACCACGCTATCAGTTACGCTCATGGATTTTCCTTGTTGTACCACGGAGATCAGTCTTCAAAATTCCAACCTCCCTCATCTTTGAGCCATTTCACGGCCAGAAAACGGAAGGGATAGTGTTCTGCTGCAAGCTTTATCTTGACTCTCGCGTCCTCTTCCCAATGCCCTTTCACTTCATGCACCTCCAGATCACCCGAGGTCAGCATGACGAAAAAGTCCGCTGTATACGTTGTTTTGTCGGCAAGGCGCAGTTTGATTGATTCGAACTTGAACCAGGCGACTTCACCAGCATGCATACGCCATTTCAGATGTTCGGCGTAGCGTGCTTCTGTTTTATTCATTGTGCCCGTTCGCAACCGCCCCAGCGCTTGGGTCCGTAGCTTTGCTGTCAACTCTGCGGGTGCAGACTCAAGGCTTTGCTGGATGGGCGTTACAGGCTGCACGTCTTTCTTTGGTACCGATTTTGAACTCGCGCTCCGGCCCATTCTCTGTTCGTATTCGCGTTGCTGTTCTTCAGTCCAACGAAGCATTAGACGTTACCTTCGGTTTCGATTACCTAATTCATACCCGGTATGGTTACACGTTATTCGTCGTCATCCAGCTCGCTGTTATCGGCCGCCTCACCACTTTCATCGCCTTCCTCTTTGTCACCCCCGTCAGCTTCAGTTGAGGACTTAGCTTCCCCGCCGAACGCAGCAATTAACTGATCAAGGAGCTCCATAATGACTCCGGTAAACAAAACGAAGTCTGCATCAAACCTCTGCACTTCATCTTCACGATCAATATCATCGTTTTGCTCAATGAGGGCGTCAGCAAAGTTCAGCCTTGAGATGACAAAGCTGTCGTTGATGACGAAATTAAGTTGCTCCATCCAGCTCATCGCCAGCTTAGTGACCAACTTGCCAGCTTCGATGTGGTTAGCAATCTCATCGCAAACCAGATCTTGTCGTTTTGTCGTCACAACGCCACCGTCTTCCAGAATAGCTTCCAGGGTCGCTTCATCGCACAACGCCAGGCCTGGAGGCAGCTCGGAAGAGCGAACCCACTCGGTCAGCTTCAGCTCAACCGGAGTTTCTAACGTGAAAGGTATGATAGGCAGAGTGCCCAGTGTTTTACGCAGGAGCGCTGCCGCGTCTTCAGCGCGTTTAAAGCTGGTGGTATCCACTATGATCAGCCGGGATTTGGGATCAATCCACATGTTCATGTTGGCGTATTTACTCAGTGCTTTGGGTAGCAATTCCCCTAGCACCAGGTCGTTCAGCGCTGAAATTTCTGTGCGTTTCAGACGACGATTTTGCTCTTTTTCCAGCTTGGTCACACGCTGGCGCACGAGCTCTTTTACCGTGGCCGGAGGAATGATTTTGCTCTCGTTACGCTGAGTCAGCAGAATGAGGCCATTCGCCTGGTGAGTAAGCTCTTCGTACTCTTCACCCAGCGGGCTGACCCAACCAGTGCGCGCCATATCCTGCGGGCCGCACGGCTGAAACATGAAGGGTTTCAGTTGTTCTGTGATGTTACTGAAGTCAATCTGGCGGGTGATGCGGTACACCACGACACTTTTGGGACGAAAAAGAGGCATAGCTCCCTCACTATGATTTTTAATCAGAAGGGGCTTGCCCTTTGATTTTTGTTTTGACAGGTACTGGATGCGGTCACGAATAGCCAATTGCACCCAATACACCACATTGTTGTCTTTGATAAATTCAAGGTATTGGCGACTAGCTTCAGCAGGGTCATACCGGTGAATGATGGCAATTTCATCGCAGAATCGCTCAGTTAGAGGATCCTTGAGCGGTGGAATTTCAAACACCGGCACGGTCATGCTGAGGTCTTGCCGGAAGATACAGCCCGACGGATAGCGATAATTTCATTCGCCTTTTTCCCTTCCCCCGTTCCGTTATAAACACTGCGTGGGGCAGAAAACCCTTTAACTGCGAATCCGGCATACATCTCGCGGATGTTCTCGGCATCATGGCTGGAAGCCACCACATGCACCCCTTTCTCCGGCAGAGTATTCAAAATGCCCACCAGCTCGCGTTGTTGGGCTTCAGAGAATCCGCTTGCGTGATAACCTGTAAATTTGCCCGGATTGACATAAGGCGGGTCACAGTAGACCACGTCACCTTCACCGGCCAGTTTCAGCGTTTCTTCATAGCCTGCGCAAAGCAGATCCACATTTGCAAGGCGGTCAGCCATGTAGCGGATTTCTTTCTCTGGCAGATAGGGTTTGCGGTAATCGCCCCAGGGTACGTTAAACTCCCCTTTACGCTTGTTGTACCGGCACAGACCACGATACCCGTGGCGGTTCATGTAGATGAACATCGCGGCCATACGGACTGGCTCAGCTGTACGTTCGTTAAATTCTTTACGGATCGCATCGTAGTGTTCGCGAGTACGGCACGTAGCATAGAGTTCAGACAGTGCAGCAATAACGCTTTCAGCAGCGTTGCGGATGGTGTCGTAAGTGTTGATTACGTCGGCGTTGATGTCAGCCAGTACGTAGTTTGAATACGCGGTATTCATCATCACTGCACCCGAACCACAGAAAGGTTCGATCAGACGGGCACCCTTTGGCAGCGCCAACTTCAGCTGAGCCATGACGCCTTGCTTACCCCCAACCCACTTCAGAACTGTATTCATTATTTCACCATAGAAAGCGGGCAACCCCACGTTGCCCACATGAATGGATAAGGCTTACTTGATGCCGTTTACCAACGCTTTGCGCTCTTCGACGAGATTACGGTTCTCATCGTGTGCCAGGAACGCTTCAAACTTCTCTGGATAACGGACGGCCAGCTTGACGATATTGGTTTCCAGAATACGGCCATAATGGATACCGGAGGCCGATGGGAAAACACCCAGGCTATACCAGTTCAGGTCGCCGAACTCTTCAGACAGGTTAACCAGGTCCAGCGACTGTCCTTCAATCGTGTTCACCAGCGCTTTGCAGATTTCTGCGGATTCAGTAAACACACCCAGAGAGGCATGCAGAATGCGCGAGTCGATTGCACCCAGGGAACCGAGGCCGATATTGTGTGCTTTGCCGTCAAAACCAGTCATCATCATGGTGTTGGTGTCGTCATGCAGCTCATCAGCGGAAATGGACTCCGGCGAAAGCGTGCCGATCAGGTCTTGCAGGTCGGCCAGGCCTTTTTTAAAGCGATTAATGTCAATCGGTTTACGGTAAAAAATACCTTTTTTAAACTGGTCCAGCATTTCACCCAGTGAGTGAGCCGCTGACAACAACAGATACAGGTGAGGCACACTCACGCCGCTGATGTTAGGGATCACCGATTCGGTGCGAAGGGCTTCTTCATGGTATTGCTTCAGTTCCACGTAAAATCCTCAAGTTTCTTTATTGCTGGTGGAGCAAGAGGTAACTTTTGAAAAATAAATGTTACCCATGCGGGAGAAAGTGCTCTCATCATAACCGTTGACGTTTCCCATTCCCTTCGAAAAGGCGGTCAATTTGTCGTTGTTTTTCAGTGGGAAATGCCAGCAGCTTTGCACGATTGACGTGCGATTGCTTTTGGTTAACAAAACAAACAGTTAGTGCGACTTGTTAGAATCTGACTGGCATGATGATGTCGCAGCAGTCATCGCCGAAGCCGATTTCCAACCCTGTTACCGTGTCTTTCAGGGCAACAGTTATTTCTGTTTCTTCGTCTGAATGTGAGATCAAGCTATTCAGTGCGCGAAGCAGGTATTCGCAGTTGATGCCGATTTCAATTTTGTCTTCCTGCTCCCCTGCCACTTTTTCGATATCCAGCACTTCCTTGCACTCGATCAGGTTTTGATTAGGGGACTTAATCATCAGCGCATTACTTTTGAAAACGAATACGCCTGTACTGTTCGCATTCTTACTGACTGCGCCTGCATTGATGAGCGGCAGCGCACGGCTTAATGCGTCACGGAGCACCAAGGCATTTATGCTGAACTTCTCTGTATTGTGCTTAACAACACCTGCAACACGATGCCAATCGGGATAGCTGCCATTAATCAGATTGGAGACCAAGGTGACATCACCCAGGTTAAAGGTCAGGTAACTTTCGCTGTAGTCAATACGGAAATTTCCTTGGTTTGCACCCAGCAACTTCATGAGGATAGGACATACTTCGATCGGCAGGATGACCCCAGAAGAAGTCCCAGACAGAGATGCAGGGGCTACTGGTGTCACGATCTCTTCTTGTGGTTCGTTCGTAAACAGTACGTCTTGAGTCATTACAGACATTCGGTGCCCATCGGTCGCGACGGCGTTGAAGGTATTTTTATCCAGACTCAGGAAAACCCCATTCATGTAATGGCGAACGTCATTCTTACCCGCAGAGTGCATGACACGTTGCAAGGTTCGATGCAGCATATTGGCAGGGAAAGTGATGCTGTACTTGGCTGTCAAATCGGACTCGTCTACAACCGGGATTGTGTCCATACACAGAGGAATGTTGTAAGCATTTTTGCCGGTACGAATGATGAGGCGATTTCGGTCTTGGTCGCATCGTACATTCACGGTTTCTTCACCTTTCATGTTACGGAACAAGGTGCTGATATGGGTTGCAGGTACAGAGGCCACCATATCACCGTTGGCTTTATGGACCACTCCACGGGAGATCACTTGCCCGGTATTGTAATCAACACCGAGCGCGCTCAGGTTGTCCCCTACCAGGGTCAGGGTCAACATTTCCAATACTTTGAACTGAACGTTACCACGCTTAATGATCATGCAAGGCGCATCGATGATACGCAGCATGTCATTTGCAGAGATGTCGAAGCCTGGCAGATCTTTGAAGGTACGCTTCTTTGGTGCCGCTTGCTGATTCAGAGTTGTGGTCATGTCGGATCCCTATAATTTAGTAAGTAGTCATAATTAGACTACCTCGACCCAAACTGGTGACGAATAGCAAAACAGCGAGTTATTTAGGATAAGTGAAGTATTATGGCTTCACAAAATAAATGGGGTCACTTGACCCCATCGCCTTCTGTTAACGCAGACAATCCGCCATAGTAAAATATCCGAGCCGCCGCATCATGTCGTACATCTGGCGGGCTTTACCGTTAGGACCTTCGTGCTTACCCAATTTGTAGATCAGAACGCGCATCCCCATCAACACACTTTCTGTATCGGGTTCACCTTTGAGCAGGGGCTTATCTGTATTCTCCAGCCAGGCTCCGTGCTGTGCAAAATGCAGAATATCCCCGGCCAGTAATTCAGGCTGCTGTAACATAAGATGGCAAGTAGTGAGTGCAAACTGAGTTGCTTCGGCTTCACTGACGTTCAATGTAATTGCCAGATCAGCCGCTGAATTAACGGTCATAGTGCATTCCTTTCCCATGCCTCTGGGTTCCCTCCCAGCGTCAGCACCAACGCCTTGAGTCTTTCCGTTTCCGCATCCGCTTCCAGTCGTTCAGCACGAAGGCGCTCATTTTCAGCTGTCAACTGCTCGTTAGCCCCACGCTCAGGGTTAACTTCATCTTGAAGTCGCTTGAGTTCAGCCGGATTGTCTCTGTCTTGCTTGGCTTTTTCACGGTAGAAAGTCAGTTGCTTGCCGAATGAGACGTTCAGTTGCTGGAGGGCATTAAATTGGCGCAACAAACCTTGATAGTCAGGAGCCGGGGAATAGCTGCCTTTGTAATCACCGGACAGGTTAGCCAGCGTTGAGATCAGCTGTGTGATGAGCTCTGAGGGGGCCGTGACTTTTCGCAGATTGTCAGCACAGACCCCTTTCTCTTTCAGCGTCTCAAGTGTTTGGTTCAAAATCGACTTCATGTTCATGATGAATTACTCCGGTTGCTGATGTTGAAAAAAGTTCACTCACCTACGCGAGCATTATGCTGACCAAGGTTTACCCACCGCATCTAATGCGGCGATAACGGTTTGACGATAGGCGGCAACTGCCCCCGCGACCTGTGCGGTATAGACCCTGTCAGAAGATAAATCGACGGGTTGGTTGATGTGCTCCACCAGACGATCCAGCGCCGCAATTAGGTGCGTGACATTCTCATAGCCAAAATCACTGTCTGCCCGGTCATACAGGGCGATGACGGCATGGTGATGTTCGCCATGCTCTTCGAAGTGCTCGCGAAATTCGTCAGCCAACGCACGCATCGTAGCGATAGCGGAATGCGTTTCGGGTGTCAGCAATTGCGATGCCGGTTGTTTCAGGCGAGCATGGTGGCAGCGGACCCAGGCATTCCATTCCACGTTGAGGTCGATACGTTCAGAGTCATCATCATCATCGACAAAGCCTGCGGCTACTAGCTCAGCGGCCGTGGCGTGGTTGATGTTTAAGCGCGATTGCAGATCCTGTATGAACAACTGCCGCAGGTTCAATAAGCATGGGTCTTTCATGGTGTGTCCTTCTGGATAATTTGAGATAGCATAACGTGGGTGATATGGCTCACGAAATTTTTGCGTAGAAAACCCGCTGGTTTAGCGGGTTGATGATCTGGCTGGGTTACTTGGGGCCACTAAAGGTGTTTTCGATAACTTTCTGACTGCGTTCAACCCAGTCGCTGCTGTTTTCACAGTTAACGTTGGCTTCGAATACCTGGCGTGCGGATGTGTACATGGGGCTGTTGTACCCCCCACGATTGGCAAGCATGACGCGGATGCCGTTGAGGTAGGGATAAATCGGGTCCTGCAAGATAGTCTGATCCACATCACCAGCTTGCTGACAATGCTGGGTGCGCATTTTAATAATGTCCTGAGCAACCTGTAAGCACTCAGGGCAGCTGGCTTTGTAGGATTGGAATTCTGCCATTGATTTTCCGGCAACAGGTCGCCCACTCGCATTGGTAGGAATTTCAGCAAAGGCACTGGTCATACACAATGCGGCAATGGCTCCGGCCAGAAATGGTACGCCACGGATACGTTTAAACATGTTTTTTCACCTTGTTAATGTTCACCCAGACGGGTAGCTCGATCCTACTACGGACATGATTTCCACTCGCCCGAAAAGGCCAACAAAACGAGGACTAAAAACGATGACATGGAGCCAGGCTAAAGATAGCTTATTCATATCGTATATGATTAGGCGTAAACATGGAAAACACCACGCAACACCGGAACTCATCGTTACAACAAGACGTAATGTACGTATTGCTTAAAATTAGGGCGCGTAACAGCAATCCAATTCCTTTCACAGCCATCTTCTCGATCCTTAACAAAGGCCGTTCCCGTGAGGTAGAACGCCCCAATTTGCGCATATCTTGTAGAACGTTGGTGGAGCGAAGGCTGTTGCTCAAGTACCGTGACCCACGCTCACTAAAAGTCGCGTACACATTAAGCGAGATTGGCATTGAATTGGCAGAGACTATCCGCAAAGGGTGCGAGGACGAATGAGGAAAAGAAGACCGGCACAGGGCGTGCCGGTTCAAAGGCTAACCTAAATAACGACGGCTAATGGAAATAACACTGCGACGACGAGCTGGTAATAAAGCTGCTTGCTTATCAATTACACGCTCGGCATTATCGACTTGAAACTTCACGCGGTAGCCCTTCCCTATCAGCGCTCGCCGCATGTGTCTGTCCATTTGGTCACGCGACCAGCCGAAGGCAAATTCACGATCACCACCACTACCAGATTGAGGCCCAGCGATGATATCGCGGACCCGTTGTTTCAGAAACTGACCACGAAGGCCGTATCCGGACAGCTTCCGGCGTAGCTTTTTAGTCGTCATTGAGTGCGTAGACTGTCCGTTTTTCACGTTATTTCTCCACTTGTTACGCCCAAGGGGCTAATTGATACGTTGGCCTGGCATTGGATTCGATCTGTCTCCACGTAGTGAGGCTTTGATAATCCCTATGGATTGCTCAATGCCACGGGTATCTTGCCCTTTATTGGCAAGGATGTGCTTTTGCTCATTCAGCGCCATGATGGCATTTTCAACACCAGCACTAAACACGTCAGTCTTCACCTTTTCAGTGGTGATAACACCATTGGTGACAGCCTCAAATCCATTAACGATTTCGTTAAGTGCCAATGCGCCTTCTGGCTCAAATTGTTGGTAGTTGTGTAAGTCAATGAACGGCAGCAGGTTATCCAGCAGGCCGCGTAGCGCATAGAACATTGTCAGCAGATACAGGTTGTCATTCTCAGTCGAACTGTTATCGGCGATTTTTTTTGACAGTGTTTCTTGGGCTTTCGCGTTATACCGAGTTGCCCAAGCCTCACTCACGCAAGCCAAGAAGCGTTCCCCTTCTTGTTCGGTCGCTTCCAAACTCGGGACGCCAAAAGAACTTGGTAAAGCCTCTCTCCAGGGGATCCGAGATAAAAACCTCCATTAAATGGCTATTTTCAGCCAGGAGGGTATGTTCATGGTGTTGAGCGCCCATCGCGAGTTCATTCAGGGCTTTAGTTGTTTTTGGGTCAATCATGCTGATTTTCCATATCAGCGGGATGCGTATGCACTGGCGCGCGGCCATGTCGCATGTGGTACAGGGTATCGCGGTGCTGTTTGGCATCCATCGTGTTATTGTTTTTGTTTCCCCAAGACAACGATGAAATTAATTTTTTGAAGAACGCTTTCAATTTAGCCTCTCTGATTTACGGCAGAATTTATTTCTTAATCAGTGATATCTGCGAGTGAAAAGTGGTAACACAAGAATGCTACCACCGGTTTAACCGCTGTCGAAACACCTTATCTCGGCAACAATCCACAATCTCCGGCAATGGTTAAAACGTCACCATTGCGGATCACAACACCAATGTTACGGATATGCTCAATCTTGCCTGCCGCACATTCACTGGCCTGCGCCATTTGCGTAACCAGCTGGGAAGATGCTGCGGTAGCCTTATCCAGTGCCGCTTCAGGGGTATTCAGGAAGAATACATAGAATGTAGCAACCGCCCCCAGCATGACCATCATCACACTACGAAACAGCAATGACGCAACAGCAAAGCCTGCCACAGCAATCCCCGCGTAACTGAGTGCCTGGCCGATACTACCGTTGTTGAGAATGGCATTCAGTGATGCCTGTATTTCGTTCATGTCAGACTCCGAGAGATAGAAACAGTAATGCAGCCCGGAAGGCTGCATAACGGAACGATGGTGGATGTTAGAATGGTGGGTCGTCGGTATTTGGCGCACCCCAACCGCCTTGGCTGTGCTGTTGCGAATTTTGTTGCGGAGCACCCCATCCTCCTTGCTGGCCGCCAGGTGCATTATTCGGTTGATTATTTGCCTGGCGGGGGTTTTGCTGGTTCTGTTGCTGCCCGCTGGCAGGGGCTGAACCGAGCATTTGCATAGTGCCACCAGAAGCCGGATTGACTACGATCTCAGTCGTGTAGCGATCCGTGCCGCTTTGGTCTTGCCACTTACGCGTGGAAAGTTGTCCTTCGATATATATTTGCGAGCCTTTGTGCAGGTACTCACCAACAACATCGGCTAATTTTCCAAAGAAAACAACGCGATGCCACTCTGTTTTTTCTCGTTGCTCACCCGTCTGCTTGTCACGCCAGGTTTCAGATGTTGCGATTGAAATATTGGCTACAGAGCCACCATTTTGCATTGCACGGAGTTCGGGATCTTGGCCGAGATTCCCGACAATGATGACTTTGTTAACACCACGTTGTGCCATACGACTATCCTTCTGGTATTGATGGTTGACTGAATTACCATCTTTATTTTACGGATGTGCGTCAGATGACAAACCTTTAAGGGGGACAAAATGGGGTGCTTTTCCAGAAACATTCTTAGGGAAAGGAAAATAAAAAAAGCCCGGAAGCCGGGCATGGTGATCGTTATGTCTAACGAGGTAAAACACTTTTTTTATATTTAATAGTGGTGCTGGCTAACTGTATTGCATTCACTGGTGAGGCGCAATTGCTATAGGAGTTGTGATGCCAATTCCGCAGCATGTTTTTGAGCAATATCAGGAATATCGATGGCAGAGATAAGCGCATGCTTAGCGCCGTCAGCACTGACTCCGTACACCACCCATCGTAGCGTATCGCCAGGCGCTGCAACCAGCTCATCGACATCGCCGCTCGCCGGAAGATCAATGATTTCGTTACCGATACCTTCGGCACCGTAAGCAATGCGGATAAAGCCGTGCCCTGTTCCCAGAGGCAATTCGTTAAGGACAAACTCACGTAGCGACACGAGTTCTTTCTCAGCGGTTTGTGTTGCCAGATAATGAAGGTTTGGGATGCGGCTTAAAATTTCAGCCGCACTGGCGGTGTCGCGGGTCGTGGACATCAAAATATAAGCAGCCCACAGAGCGCCAGCGTTGAATTCATTTGAAGTTAGTGTAGTCATGGGAGTCCTTATCTTTTTTGTCGCTTGAAGCTTTCGCTTCCATATTGTTTGAAATATTCAGTGAAGCCTTTATCGCTTTCACGCGTTGCAGATTCAGCGGCCGCAGTTGCTTTTCGCATGTCACGCTCGGCGACCTCTTTGCTCAGCTGCATATATCGAGTCATGTTGTCAGAACTGGGATCCGTAACCACCTCTTCATAGGCAGATTGGTAGCGTTCATCCAGTGATAACCCAAACGTGGTTGAACATCCTGCCAGAAAAAAAGCCAGAGGTAAAATGATTAATTTATTCATGTGGTTACGCCATTTTCAGAGCCAGAGTCTGTGTTTCGTTTTACAGATTTTGAGAACCAGACTCGGGCTTTCGTTTCTGATAAGGCCACCAAAGTGATGGCCGATTGAGGTTATTTGGACACAGCAGAACCGACAGACATCAGGGAACCTGCATTGATGAGACCACCAACGCTTTGCGCCAAATCAGCGGGCATAGCCACCACTTTCGCGTTAGGGCTGGTTGCCAGCACAGAGAGAGTCTCAATATAGTTGTTCGCTAACTGGAAACTCATTGCTTCGCGCCCCCCCTCAATCGTGAGTGCTTCAGCCAATTTCGACGAAGCTTTGAATTGCCCATTAGCCAGCGTTTCCAGCGCAGTAGCTTCGCGAACAGCCGATTGCTGCTTCGCCTCTGCATCCAGGATCATGGCTTCCTTCTTGCCTTGCGCCTCCATAATGGCAGCATTTTTATTACCGGCCGCGAGCTCTTCGGTCGCTTTGCGTTCACGAACCGCAGCAGCTTGCTTTTCCATTGACTTCAGCATTGAGTCGGAAGGTGTAATATCCTGAATATCCACAGTACGCAGGCTTAGGCCCCAATCAACCATCTGCACGTCCATACTCTGACGTAAACGTGCGGCCAGTTCGTCACGGTTGGTCAGCGTCTCATCGAGCTCCATCCCACCAACGGCGTTGCGGATCGTGGTCATGACCAGATTACGCACGGCGGTGTTGAAGTTATCAACCCCGTAGGCAGCTTTTTTCGGATCTGCGACGCGAATGAAACAAATCGCATTAACCTGCGTCATGGCGTTATCTTTTGTGATGGCTTCAATGCCTTTCACTTCGATCATCTGATCTTTCGCCGACATACGGTAGGCGATGTTATCCAAAAACGGGATCAGGATGTTCAGTCCGGGATTTAACGTCGTATGGTATTTACCCAGGCGCTCGACCACCCATTGGTCCGCCTGAGGCACGATGCGCACACACTGGTACAGCGTGATACCGAGAAACACAACAACAACAGCAAGACTGATAAGTCCAATCATGTTTTTTTCCTATCCAATCAACGTTATTCCGCAGTCACTGCGGCGACTAAAACAACACCACTACCAACACTCACAATTCTGACACGAGCGTCGCGTGGCAGCACCTCTTGTGATTTACACGGCCATTGCTGGTTACCCTGAACCGGCTTTGTCAGCAAAATCACACTTTCCCCACCTTCCGGTAACGCAAATGCCAATTGACCGACCTCGCCGATCAATGGTTCTTCCACGTATCGCTTCGGCTTATTGCGTGAGAACTTCACCCAGAAAAACGCACAACACACCGTTGCAATGCACCAAATGCTAATCTGCCACTGCAAACTCACATCAGGAGCAATCAGCGTGATAGCTGCTGGAATTATCGCGGCCAGCGCCATCCATAGGCCAAAAAAAGTCAATGTGAACAGCTCAATAATGCCAAAAAGTGCGCCCAGTCCCACCCAAATCCAAACCACTGTAACCCCCTTAAAACATCTAACCGATCATAAAAACGTAAGCGGCCAACTTGTAGGCCCCGGTGCCGGATAGCAGAGCAATTAAGCCACAGAGAAATGACCACTCTTTTTCACGCCTGCGCATGACAAGGCCATCTGCCCGACTGCACAAATAAGGCATAAGTGACAGCCCCAAAAATGTCAGGCAGGTAATGCTCAGCAATGCAGCAATGAACGTTAGCAAATGAGCAACCTCTCAGGTGGTCGGATGAAGGATACAAAAATTACGCAGGACGCTCAGCATTAAACGTCCGCAGAATGGGGACGAAAAAAGTACCAGGCGACAATGCCCAAATCAGCAGCAATCCAAGGGATATAAGCCCAGGAATGATAGCTGTCTGGAGAAATGGCAATCCAACTGAGTTGCACCAGTAGTGTGATAATACTGAGCAGCCAAAATGTCATGAGATACCTCAACGATAGTGTTAGTTCGTATGTAGAGAGTTAATCACGAGTCATTCGGGTGACGAAGTTTTCAGGACCTTTTGGGTTACTCCTTCAACGAATTTCCACCGATGGCCGCGACCTTCAAAACCATAGGCTTCACATTCGTAGCCTTGGCGCATCAATGACGTGTTTATGCCGCTGACCGCACTACTCCGGCTCGCCCAGTGATAGCCACCGTTGACGTTTAACCAGTCAACAATCTCAGCAACATGCCTTTGTTTACCATCCCCCATCAACGTTTCAATACGGATCATGGTGCGTTTCCAGTCGGTCATAAATTGTCCCGTGCCTGTGGTGCCCGCAACGGCGATCCGCATATCGTCGTGAAGCTGAGCCCGCAAGATTTTCCCTTGATGACGAGAGCCAGGAACCATGCGAGGTTCAAGCTGAACCCTGAGAGAGTAATGGGCTTCACTGATCTTTTCGGTGACTCCGTCATAACGCAGTTTTCGTGAAGGCGACTTCTCAACTTCCAGCAAACCGATACCCCACTGACGCATGAGTAACAATGGAAAGTCTCGGCGGGCAGACGACTTCTTACAGGCCACATAGATGAGATGGGGAAGGCCTACCTTGTTATTGCGATATGGATAGAACCAGGCCATAGCTTGTTCCAGTACCGGCAAACCGATCGCTTTTTTGCACTCAATGACCTGTACAAAAGGACCTTTCGTGGCAACAAAATCAGGACGCTTTCCGTGGTGTTTTAAATGTACTTCGGGATAGACCTCCCAATGCAGCCACTTCATCCAGGCTTCAACGCACGCGGCAATTTCAGCTTCCGTCATATCGTTGCTGTCAGGCGAAGCGAACTCAGGCTGGTGAGGCAGGTAAGTGGTAAAGCTACATTCCACACCATCATGCGTACCGAAACGTCGGTTGTGTTTAATCATGTGGTCAGCATAGTGACTCATTGGGCATTGACCTCCTGATCTGCCGCAAACATCATTGATAACGCGATAGTGACCTGGGTGACTGTGCGATGGCTAAACGCCATGATATATGCCTGCGCAGCGGCACGAGCGTTCTCGTCTTCCACCTGCGCTATAGTTATGAAAGCTTCGGTATGGCTGGTGGGATATACCCAGCCAGCCCACCAGCTTAACGTGTAATTGAACAGTAGAATAAATGCTGTGAATAGCGTCCAAAGTGTTGCAAACGCAATCAGGCATAACATCATGCACGACAGGAACAACGCGGCCAGTGAATGCCAGCTGTCTACATCAGTGGTGATGACCCGCACAACAAACCCGACGGCACTGGCCCAGAGTGCAACAGACAGTAACCCACGTTTTCGATATTGCTGCTTCGCACCATTTCGCGCCATCATGATTTTGAACCACAACATGAAGAGCGTCAGATAGACTTTTTGTGTGAAAGTGGCGTTAGCCCAGTGAGGACGCACGCTCTTCTCCAGATACTGGTTGGCGTATTTCATCTTAACGTTGGCTCCAGTCGTGCTTCAGTGCAGATATGCTTGGGCGCGGGGCTTTGCCTATCCACTCGCAGCAGGTGAACCAGAATCGGTTAAATTTGTAGGGGATGTGGGTGTAATACCGATCGCCGTCATCTTCTTTGATTTTTTCACCGGCAATGACGGGGTGTTGGTGGCAGAACGGGCATGCCGCTGCACCGTCTGCCATTTCTGGCGCGATCGGGAATTGTGTAGCACCTAACATTTCCGGATCACCCGGCATGCGATGACGCCAGTGGGTGCCTTCTGGCAAGGTGATGAATTCATCGTCCAGTACGTATTCAAAGGTTGGCATCAAGACGTGATGCACACCGTGTTTACGCCAGCGTAACTGCGCCAGAAATTCAACTGTTTCCTCCGGCTTGGATTCCATCGGGACACGGAAGCGATACACGCCGGGAGTGCTTGGTAACCCTTCCCCCTTGGTGCCCACGGGATGCCAACAAACGTTCGCAGTAGGAATTGGATTGTGGTTGGCGTCATCCGCCATTGGTGAAAATGATTGAGAGTCAAACATGATATTCAGCACTCCTTTCGTGCAGATCGCTTTACCGAGTTGAATGAAAACACGCAGGCGCGCGCAGAATGACGAGGGTAGTTTCATCGGCGCACCTGCCCTACAGTGGCAATGCCGTGCAAGATAAACTCTGGAGGGGATCCGTTTTCAATGCGATAGATGGATAAGAAGACAAATAGCGCAACCCAGACAGTCATAAGCGGCGAAAGCATGAACGGCAACACTGTCCAGGTGGTCAATAGGAGCAGGCTCAACGATGCCCCTGCCACAATGAAAATCTGATAAAGCACCAGCTTGTAGTTGGCGACCATACGCAATAGCGCATGTGTCCGAAAGGTTGCATTATGGCGGAAGTTGCGAAACTCAATCCACATCAACCCGATCCAAAAGACATACGGGCTAAGACTGGCAGCGGCGTTAATCAGTAACATATCCCGCAGCGCCATCATCACTGAAGCTCGGTTGGTCTGTGAATATAATTGCCCTTCCGCAAGCAGGTGTACGGCACGAATAAACCCGTTATCCGCAATGTTCAGCAAGAGAACAATGATCGCGAAAACACCGAAGCCAATACGCAGAGCATTGTGTGACATTTCAGAGGTTTTCAAGCCCCAACCGATAGCGGATGTAGCCCCACAAATATAGCCGACACCCAATAGCGTTGACTGTGTCAACGAGGTTTCCTCAAACCCAGCCAGAGAGAACCAGCAAAGGCAGAAAACGCACATCACGCTAAGGCAGCACAAAAGACTACGTCGAGAGATGAGCGGGTAACGCAGTGCGCATGCCGCAATGTGTTGAAGCTCAGCAAACGGAAGAATAAACAAGCTCCGCATCAGCCTGCCCTCCGGCTTTCCAAAGCCAGTCGATTCCGGATCAGTGTGTAACGGTCATGGAAAAGGTGGCTTTCTGCAATTCCACTGGCCTGGCGACTACAGAACCAAGTCACATCATGAACTTGTGCATAAGAGACGTGTTCTTGCTTGTTCAGCAGTACAATGAGTTCACGAATGACGTCTTCTGGCGCACCACTGGCCGCGAACCGAAGCAAAGCTGCATGCGTAAACGGGGTTTCAATCGCGGAGATTTGGTAAAACAGTCCACCAGGATAACGCGCTAATGCGATCATTGAGACCATCACAGCGGAAGCTGCGCCTATCAGTGTCAACAATGGCATTACACCACCCATCGCTATAAAACTGGCCCCAGCGCTCACCATCGTCATTCCCGTGATCAGTGCAGTTGTTCCGGCCAAATTACGCTTCATGGTAACGCGGCGCATGCCCTCTAACGAGATATGACCCGCTCTCGCTTCCTGTTCAAGGAAATGCGAAAGGGACTCGTTGTACTCGGTGCCGGGTGTAATACTGCCTCTAAATTTGGACATAGTGCCCCCTGTGCTTGTATTACTGACAGGTTAACCCTGAGGCACTGACTGACGAAATTAAAAGGGCAGCAGAATGAGGGGGTTTTAAGACAAAAAAAGAGCCTTTTATTGAGGCTCTCTTTTGTGAAAATGGTGCAGCGCTTAGCGCTAATCCGGTAACGCGAGCAGGTGATAAAACGGCTTTTGCGCCAATTCCGTATTGGATAGGCCCCAACAGCAAGAAGCCAGCAGCGACTCCACTTTGTCCACCCTCCCTGTTAACACCACTTCGACTGGGTCGGTTTGTGTGCCGTCGTTATTGAAACCGGAGTCTAATGAGGCTTTTCTGATCCGTAGGTAGTCCGTATTTGCATTTAATCGTGCCGCGTCCATCTTCAGCCATTCCACTTCCGTTAACAGTGAGTACGGCCAGCCCATTTGAGACAGGGTACCCAAGATCGTTGTCAGCCGATACAAGTCGTTTTGAGTGGTCAGCTTGCCAGTCCCGCTGTCGTACAAGTATTGAAGCTTTTCCTTCAGCTTGGCATTGGTGGGGTGATTCTCACCTTGGCTGATAAGCCAGCGCAAGTCAGGGGCAACGTCCTTGTGAAAACGCTTTTGACGCATTGCCTGCTTCAACCATTCGAAGAGAAAAAGGTGCTCTTGTATATTTCCGTTAGCACGGCCATCTCTTTTGGCAATACCCAATGCGGTAAGCGCACACCAGGCAAGGTGCGCGCTCATTTGGTTTAAGGTCGTCTTTGTTTGGTTCATAACGTCAAGTATTGCCTATATTTCTCTTTTGTTTACAGCGCTATTTTACCCGAAATCTCACTGATATTCATGACACAGTTGCCCTGGGGCTGAGTTAAGACGTTAGTCAAATGCGAAGTCTTTAAAAGCACACTGACTACGTTAGCACCTTTTTCGCAATGTTAGTGGTCTGGGTGTTCTAACGAAGGTGTATCCTGAGTCAGACCCGTTTTTGCAATACTGTCAGTCAGCGAATTAATATTTTTTTCCATCTTAAGGCGAGCATCGTGATTGTCTTTTTCTTTTTTTGCCCGGAAAAGCATGGCATCCACGGCTCGGGTATGCACCGCGCTCATCGGCACGCCGGACATGACAACTGCATTGAGATAGTCAATGGCGGGACGCTCGTCCTCTGGCCCATAGCCCAATTTGTCGTAGGCATCCTTAGACACCGTATAAAGCAATTCAATTTCACTGACTGTTAACAGAGCCTTGAACTTAGGCAAAGCCCCATAGAAGAACAGACGAGTTAAGACCAGGATGCTACCACAACCCAGCGCGTAGTACCCCGCCAGATCCATTACACGGTGAAATTCTGAGTCACCGAAACCGACCAGATGGGTACATAAATAAGTAAAGCCATACAAGACCACAAAAAATAACATTGGCGTCAGCACAGCCGACAAGAGGATATTTTCAATAAACACAGTGACCTTCAGCATACGGCTATTACTCTGCCGTTGCAGGTACAGTTGAATGTCTGTCTTATCCATATTCATCATGCTCTCTTTGAGCGCTCAAACCGTTCGTGTTAGACGGTCTGAGCGTTACGATATTTAGGGGCGGCTATACGACCGTTTTGTTTTTTCAATGGCAGATTCGAATGTCTGGCTCAAGGCGTTCAGCTTGGAATCACGTTCATCCGCCTCGACCAATGCGTTAATTTTTCGCCGGTGGCGATAATTCATTGGGATCCCTTCCCTGATCAGAGTGTCGAGGTAATCAATACCCGACTTTTGTATTGACTCTGAACACCCCATTTCTTGGTATACGCTGAACGTTTTGGAACAAAGCGCCTCGATTTCACTTACTTCCAGCAGCGGGCACAGGCGTGGAAACACACACGAATAGTACAAATGCACAAAGGCCAGCAAGCAGACACAGCCCCCGGTAAAGAAGCACAACGGGATGAATAAGAGCTCATCCACAATTTTCGGCATGATGATCAGGTGAGCGATAGAAAACAGCAACGCCATGATAAGGAAGGAGATAAGCGGTGGTGTGAGGATGCAGTCCATCAGACGTGTGAACTTCAACAACCCACAGGAGCTTTGACGTTGTAGGTACAATTTGATGTCAATTTGTTCAGTTTTCATGTTGTCCTCTTCGGTTAACGGTCGTTTGCTTTTTTCTGTACATCTTCACATTTGGGCGAAACCCCGTGCGAGCCCTGCTCTTGCGCACTCAGGATCCACCAGCCATTTTCGACTTTATGCCTTGGGCTCAACCCGTCATCATCCGCCCAACGCATTGCTACCACGAAGTTATAATTGTTAAGCCAGCGGACAGCTGTTTGACAGTACAAGGCATTTTGCAGCATTGCTTTAATGCGATTGCTGATTTTTTTTGCCTCAGCGGGACTGCTCGTTGGGTTGACGTTGAAAATCAGCGCCGGATCTGCCTGCATCATGCTCCAGGTGATAATGTCTGCTTCAGAGACTCGTGCATGGCACTGCAAAAACTCGTTATTTCGGATGGCAATACGCGACACCGCACTTGGCCGAACAGCATTGCTTTCCAAAAGTGTCGGTAATTTATCTCGGTACTGCATCTGGTCAATTTGCTTCGACTGTAATGCCGAATCTGGTTTTTCCAGTGTATGCGACCCGTGACCCGCGATTAAATATCCGGCATGGTGATTGTGCAGCGCCTTGTAAATCCACATCGGGAACCGGTGTTCAGCCGTCATGCTGGTGGCAACAATCAATGCCTGATCGTAATCAGGGAAAAACACTTTTTTATGCGACCCGAATTGAATGGTTTTTGCGCCCATCAATAGTGGTGAGCCTACAGAACGATGATAAGGTGCGGCCAAGGTAGGTCCTCCGATACAACGTTGAAAGTTAGAAGGTACACATCGAGACGTAGCCCGACTTCTCCGATACGTCTTCCGGCTTTTTATCCAACTTGACTTGGCGATCTTCGTCGCGCATTAAATCGTACCGCAACACCTTGGTGCCCAGAGATTTTGACATGTCTCGGCAATGGATAAGGATGTGAACACGATTGGGTGGCAGGTGCGGGAACCGCTGCAAAAGGATTTTTGTGAACACGACAAACGACGTTTCATTGGTGTCAAATCCATATAGGTCTTCCAGGATGAAGTAAGTGTGATTTTTATTTCCCAACTTCCCCGGCTCAGGGCACAGCTTGACGCGAAAATGAATGGCCTCGCAGGACCATTCACGGTGCGGCAGCGCCATGAGTACGAAGTCTTTTAGTAAAGTGGACATAGAACCTCTCTGGTTGTGTTAGTTGCGCCCTTGGGCGATAAAAAAATTTTACGGGCAGTGATCCCGGTGACGAAATAAATCAGATCTGTTACAGGCAAGAGTTGCTTTTCACACAGAGGCGTACATACGCCGCTTCGACTTTCTGATGGATTGACGTAATGTCGTTGTGAATGTTGCTAAGTTCGATCCGCCTGGCATGGTAGGCGTTGGATAGTTCTATGCAGCGAAAACGTTGAGCCGCGATGTACTCGGCATGACTGGGGTTTTCCTGCATCGCAACGCCCCACTGCTTAGCAGCACGTAAGTACAAGTGTTTTGCCTCAAGCTCAAGTGCGATTTTGACTGCATCCACCTCGGGCAAATACTGTTTACCCAGGCGGTCAACGATATTCGATAAAACCTTCCTGCGTGCCATCAGACCAACTCCTACGGATAGTTGAAATATTGTACGGAATTGAGAGGATGGTACGATCGGTTGGGAAGTTGACGAAGAGAAAAGCAGGACAAAACGAGCGCCTTTTATTGCGTCTCGTTTTACGACGTCGCTAGCTTGGATATTAAAAACTTAAGGGGCAATTCAAAAGATTCTTTGTAGAATCTAAATTGTACTAGCACTGACTTGTGCTCGATGCTACGGCAAATCACAAATCAATTTTAAATATTGGCCTGTACTAAATATTCATATAAAGCGTTCTATGCCCCGGATTTATCTAGCACCACAACAGCTGGATTACTCTTTATATTTTTAATAATGATTCTGCCGTTGTTATACACTATAGTACGATGAGTTTTTGTTAGAGAGTCATCCCAATAACAAGGGTCGGAATCAAGATCTTTCCAATCATTTGGATTGTTTTCTTGTGGACGAAAAACCCCCATGCGAGTAGTGAAATCATTTTTAGGAAGACCATAAAAATCTTCAACCTCTGCCATTATACGAACCAGCAGAGAGAGCGCCTCTTTACGATCAGCAACAGGGGGGTGAGCTAGAAGTTTTTCGAAAAACAAATTAAGACGAACAGCTCTTGGGGGAAACGCCATAAAACAACCTCCAAAGTAATTAGTGATAATTGAATACCCATTGGATAAGAATCAAATCCCATATATTACACATTTATAACATGTTTTCATGTGGGGAAAATTATTTTGTGTCATTTAGCTATCTATTTCTCTATGTTATCCCACTCCTTTTCTCATTGATAATTTTGTAAACGGTTGAACGCGCAATCTGCATTTCTTTGGCAATGACAGTACCGCCTAACCCGCTTGCCTTCAGTTCTAAAACTCGTTCACGGTCAACCGACCGTTTGCGTCCAAATTTAACACCTTTGAGTAATGCTTCTTGCCGCCCCTCGTTTGTTCGTTCAAGGATTCGTTGTCTTTCCGCTTCAGCAACTGCTGATAAAATGGTGACCACCATCTTTCCCATTGAACCTTCCGTGCTTATGCCATCATCCAAAAATCGAACAGCGACACCCATTGAGTCAAATTCTTTTATTAGTTGGATCATGTCTGCGGTGTCTCGGCCGAGCCGGTCTAACTTTTTCACTAGGATAATATCACCCATCTCAACTTTAACTTTGAGTAACTGTAATCCTTCGCGATTAATATGGCTTCCCGATTCTTTATCGGTAAATAAACGGTGCTTTGCAACCCCAGCATCAATTAACGCTTTTTTCTGAATGTCAAGCGATTGTTGGCTGGTGGATACCCTAGCGTAACCAAAAAGACGCAAAATGTGTCTCCTAATTCATTATCGGACATATAGTGTCTATTAATTAAAATAATCGACTTAATAGACACTATTTTATTATTAATTTCAAGTGTCCGAAATATTATAACATATCGGACATTAATTAAATTGACAATATACCTTCCAGGTTATATCATTCATTATAACTCGGAGGTTATATATATTTATGTGGGAAATATTAACGAGAGATCTCTTTGATTCTTGGTTCGAAGAGCAAAATGAGGAAACTCAGATTGAAGTGTTGGCAGTGTTAATGATTTTACGTGAGGATGGCCCCAATCTTGGACGCCCTCAAGTTGACACCCTGAAGGGCTCACAGTTTCCCAACATGAAGGAACTGCGAATTCAGGTTGGTGGTCATCCGATTAGAGCGTGTTTCGCATTTGACCCAATTCGTCGTGGCATTGTGTTATGTGCCGGTGATAAGAAAGGAAAAGATGAAACCCGTTTCTACAAGAAATTAATCAAGATGGCCGATGCGGAATATGCAGCGCACTTATTAGAGCAGGAGAAATAACATGTCCACTTTAAATGAACTACTTGCAAAACAATCCCCCGAAACGCTGGCAAAAATTGAAGACCGAGCAGAAGAAATCCGGCGTGAAATCACACTAGCTAAAATTCGTGAGGAACTGAAACTTTCTCAAACTGAGCTAGCTCAATCACTGGGCGTTTCGCAACCTTCTATTGCTAAGCTTGAAAATGTTGATAACGATCCGAAGCTTTCAACTCTGAAGCGCTACATTAAAGCTTTAGGCGGTGAACTTTCTATCGATGTAACGTTACCGAATGGTAAGAGAATTGGATTGCATCTTTGAGCATAAAGCCTCTCAAGTTCATTTATAAATAAAAATATCTTTATTAAGCATGTCAAGGAGGAGTACATAAAAAAAATGGTGGCGCTGTTGCAAATTAAGGTGAAATTATGCATGTCAATTCAATAAGGTGAATTTTAGTGATGCAAAATATTGATGAACAAGAAATATTAGAGTTAATGATTGCGAATTATTCAAACTCTAAGTTTTCTCAAATAACTGAGCTGTTAAGGATGTCTAACAAAGGCAATGACTTATTGATGGAGTTTAGTAAATATGAAAACAGATTAAATTATTACCTATCTTTAACTTCTATTTATCACACCATAATTAACATATCTTCGATTTATGCTAGCCTAGCGCTACTTGACAATGATGGCGGAATTAAAAGCCCATCATCTAACCCAAAGGGTGTTTCAAGAATGAAGCTAGAGCCTTTCGTTGGTTTGTTGATTATCCAATTTCAAAAATTAGCAGAAACACATATAAAATATACAAAAGTAGTCAAAGACGAGAAAACAAGAATTTCTAAAGAAGAGAGTGAGTTGAAGATTTTTGAATTTATAAAACGCATAAAATCAATACGTGAATTTCAAAATTTGCGTGACGGCTCATTTGCACATCCATTCGAATTAAGAAATGAAATTAAAGTTTATAAGAACCAGGATATTGCTGAAACTTTTCAAAAAGCTATAACTGAATTCTGCGCCCCTGATATTCAACTAATAAAAGATAAGCTAGTGAATATGGTAAATAAAGAAACTTGTACAGGGGCTACTTATTTTAATAAATTAATGCTTTCTTTGCCAGAGAGCGAAGTTAATGAAAAGGAAGAATACAAAAAGATTATCAAAAGACAAGAGAATACATTTCGTGAATTTACTTCCTCCGTTAATAAGCCTGATTCTTTCAGTAACTTTAATTTATTGTTTCATGGTTTTTTATCATATTATTTTTGTGGATCTAATTTGGTTATAGAAAAAAATGAATTGAAATATAAAACAACAATGAAGGATTGTGTTTTTATTAAGTCATTATATGATTACTCCGAATATGTTAAAGTGAAATATTTAAGAAATATTGTGATCTATCTTTTGAATGAAGACAAATCATTTAACGAGCTACATCAAAAAGCCAGAACGTTAAAAGACAGTATTTGATATAAGTAACTGTTTTTCTATTCATAAACCGCCCCAAGAGGGGCGTGATGTCACTTTTCTCTATAAAAAATAAAATAACATTTTTGAATGCGCATGCTGTTGTTGATGTAACCGCAAAGACCTTCTCTGCCATTAGCGTCACGGCCGATCCACAATCCAGCCAGGCGCTTGTCTGGCTTTTCGGACAGTACATAGACCTTATTGTTGAATCGCTCTACGCTTGCTTTTGGCGTGCCTTCTGGAATGTTAAACTCACCCAGGTGCGCGTAGCTGTTCAGCCGCAGAACCGTAATACTGCCCTTTTCACCAGGCTCGGCTTGCTGCACTGATTCTTTGGTTGCCTGCCCAGCCTTCCCGGCGTAGACCGTGTTTGGGTCAAACTGTGGCGCAGCAAATGCGCTGCCGGTTAAAATGATTAGCGCCCCCACCAGCGCCAGGATTTTAGATTTCATCGGATACCCTCGTTGGATGCGCCCTATACCGCTTTAGGCGCAGATTATCAGCACAATCTCACACCCCCACGGCATGTGAATGGCCCGTATAAAGAGCTCCATAATTCAGGAGAAAAGGCGTTTTTTCAATACGAGCGGAGGGAAAGCGCTACGAATTGAGGACGAAAAAGGCGATCCCTGCACAGGCAATGCAGGTAGTCATCACCAATACCCCGAAATAGCGATAAAGCGATGAGAGGAATATGAAGATAATCAGCCCAATCAGAGTCGCGAGCCAAACACCCGGCGCTATCCCGAAGGCATACCAGGCATCAGCTGGAACCCAATACCTCGGCCAGTAGATAGAGATGAGCGCCTTGCCAAAAAGAATGCATCCAAACAACAGACTGATCAGCAGAGCATAGTGGAAAAATCGAAAGTAGAGCCCACCACTACGCATTCGGCTTTGGCTCGTAGTCACCTGGTTCAGTGGCAATAACTTCACCCAGTTCGGGGCTGTACCGGAGTAATTCGTTTTTATCCAGGTACTCAACGTGGCGTTTTGTTTTGCTGTTCGAGAAGCCGAGCTCATGCGCCAGCATATTGATAGAAGGACCGATGCCGGTGCGCTTCATCATGCTTTTCACCGCTTTGATAATGGCTTTACGATCTTCTGTCAGGTACACCTTATCAGTCAGTTCATCATAGCCCTGCCCTTTAGCAATACGCATCGTTCTGGCCGTGGTTTTCTCTCCATCTATAATGATACGGCCTTGCTCATGCAGCTGCTTCACACGCCGGGCAACCAGCCCCTTTGAATAACCCAGGGCCTTACCGATATCATCGTAAGTTGGTGGAGCGCCCTCTTCTTTGATGCATTTAACCAGGTAGTTAAATAGCGTCTCCAGATGGGCTGAAGGGACTTTAGCTTTCGTCACCAGTGGCTCAGTTTCGTTTGCAGGTAGTTGGTCTGACATGATCTTTGGTCACCTCAAGCAATATTAGGCTGGTTATGGTAATGGGCGGATCCGGGTCACACTGGCGTTAACCTGGCTTACCGGCGTTTTGCCTTGCAGGAGAGTTCTGGTTTCAGACAGTGAGATTAACGCATCCTCCAGCAATTGAATTTCTGCGTCGGAAGAGGCTTCACTAATGGCTGAATTAATCCTTTCGCCGACTGTATCGAGCTCCTGAATCACACTCGAAATGACACCAGTAAGATGAGACATATACCACCTATTCGTTATGTTTACTCTATTGTAAAACAGCGCTCAAATCCAGATGTTTAACGCGCTTTCTCATGCCTGCTCTGAGAGACAATTTCCAGACCCAGACTTGTGACCTCATAATGACAGCTGCCTTTATGCTTCAGGAGTTGCCGGGCCACCAATGCGTCAAGAATGATCCGGCTCCGGCTCAGTGTCTGAACGGTTAGTGGGCAACCCGGCCACCATTCTCCATCCTGCTGGTTAACGATATCGTGCAGCAACGCGTGCTGAAGTTTACCCAGTGGTGACGACATGGTTTTTCCTTTTCAATGCGGCTCGCCGGGCTTTAATGCGGGCGTGCGCTTCGGCTTGGGGATCGGTGCATAATTGAATCGCAAGTAAGAGCTGGTGGCGCTGCTTCCGTTCATCAGCGGTCATAAAATTGAGAGCAGTAAAACCGACGGGCATGGTGCCGTGGATACGGTAGCTCTCATCGAAGCGCGCTTGCGCTGCTGCGCTGAGCGCATTGAAACGAGCAGTGACTTCATCTCGGCCAATGTCATTGAACAGTGCGATAGCGCTCAGTTCGTCTTGGGGCGTGCTGGTCATAACGATTTGCCTGTTTGATTTGTTTACCCCTTCATTGTCACATCAGACCGTCCGGTGACGAAGGGGTTAGGCGAAGTTATTCAGTCCAGTGCGTGAGCTCGTCATCCACGATGTAATCAGCTTCATCCTGCTCAAACTCTTCGGCATCAGAGATGCTTTCTAAAGACGACTCAGCCCAATCACGGCATTGGGCCTTCCGCTCATCCTCACTACCGAACTCCCAGGATACCGAACGGGACAGCCAGGCGTTGTACAGTAATTCAAGGTTGTTTGCTTTAGTGCTCATAAATCTCTCTGATAATAATTAGATCGGTTATGAATGGTTACCTACACAAGTAAAGCATGAGGTGTACGCTCGGCGAAATTCCTGGCAGGAATGGAAATGGGAAGTTGGTGTATTGTAATGATTAGATTATTTATAGTTAGATCAATGTCTGGTATTAATATATTATTTTCGTTAATTAATTATATATCACTACCATATCACACATTGGAGGTGTTATGTCTGGAGTAAGACCCATCATTATGGGTAAGGCAATGGCTTTAAATGGCGACAAAACAACTACCGGTGCAACATGTATTGCAACCATAGAAACTGTAACGTGCTTTAATAAAAAAGCATTAAGAGTGGGTGACCCGACAACAAAATGCCCGAAATGTGGACAGACAGGCACCGTTGTTTCTGGGCAGCAAGGTTTTCTAAATCATGGGAAACTTCAAGCCGTACATGACTCAATTGTACAATGCGGCTGTCCGGCAGGTTCTAACAAGGTTATTGCTCATAGTGTAGCAGCACAAGCCCAGCCAAGTCGTTTTGCAACTCAAGCCCCAGCACCATCAACACCTTCACAGGGAACCAGCTTTGGCAGTCGGATCAACCCCGTAGCGCCAGCACCTTTAAATGGTGAATGCAGGGTTTCAGATAACTTGCTCTATGATGGCGTTTTTGTGTGGACGGAAACATTTGGTTCAGGCCATTCATTTATAACAATCCACAAAAATAATAAAGTCTCATTATATTCATACGGTCGCTACGGAACGCCAGGACCATTAACTTTAACGGGTGATGGAATACTTTTATATATGACCGGTGAGGATGCTCGAAAATACATCAGAGATGAGTTATATATAACGAATGCAAGGGTTTTTAAAATAACAGATGCGGACACAGACAAAACAGAAACTTATTTTAATAACCTTTGGAAATCAGGCAGCATACCTAACCTACCTGAAAAAGCAGGTGAGTTGACTCGTAGAAACGGAAGGTCTATAGATGTTTATGATGTCTCAGGTAATAATTGCACAACTCATACAGTGAAAGGGTTGAAGCAATCTGGCACACGTATATTTGAAGAGAGTTACACTCCAATACGAACGCAGTATCCGGTCGAGCGAGAAGAGGCGTTCACGGTGCCTGTTTCATTCCAGAGTTATTTGAATGGTAAGAAAAATAACTTTAATAAGCTTGATGTAATTGAAGTAACAAATGTCTTTCATGAACAGTACCCAAATATTGACAATCTTACGCCATCAGATAAAGGGACAATGATTCAAATTTTTGAATTTGCCACATCGTCAGCTCAAATTGGTGGAGAAGCAACAAGCTTTGATGGTGGAGAAATGGGTGGAGGGGTATTAGGTAGCACTTATGATAAATAGAACGTTTTTAAGATGGTTTTTGACCATCCTGTTGGTTTTATTATTTTATTTAGGCTTGGCCGTCTTTGATTTCGGGTTTAGTTCAAGCTTTACATACAACTACATGGTGATGGGAGATAATGAACCTATTACCGTTTGGCGTGCTTTCGTGGAGGATTTACGCGCCTACCACCAAAACACGTTGGCTTATGTATATCTGGGCACCCCAGTTTTGCTGGCGCTGTTATTTGTCATTCATAAAAAAATAAGATAGTAACTGTTATGACGAAGTCGGTGAGGGACTCCCCTCACCGGTACCGTTCACCCGCATTGAATCGTTCGATTAACACCGGCAAAGTATCAGTAAGACCATAATTAGCGACCGCTTTATCGCTGGCAGATTGACGCATAACCCCATTTTCAACGACGACAAAAGCCGTAATTCCGCTAAAGATAGTTTTTTCTCCCTCATAAACTTCGACGAACACACCAGGCTCAATGAGTTGTCGTTTAGGTCTGGAAGAAGGCCCGCCATTCGATGCCCGATCACCTTTCTTTGTCTTTGAGCTACCTGGCATGAACTGACCACCTTTATAGTGTTCACCGTTTACACCAACTTCGCCGCCTTTCTTTGCTTGGCCTTTCATGTCGATTAGTAGTCCTATTAATAGGTGGTATTAAAGAAAAGCCGGGTTAACACCCGGCCAGAAAAGTGAGGCCTTGATAGCTTACCCAGCACTGGGGTAAAGACGGTTTGTCTATACTGACTGGCTCACCGCAGTGGGCGACTGAAGAGCCAAGAAAGCCAGCGCCTAGCGCCAATACTAGCAATACCGAAAAAAGTGCTTTTTTATTCATTTCCGGGCTTGGTTAAATAAAACGATGACCGTTGTTATAGCGTGCGATCAGGTCGTCAATTCTACCTGTCAGTCCGCACATCCCAACGGCCACGTCACTGGCATTAATCTGCATAATGCCTTCTTCATCGACAGCGACCACTGCGCGCACTCGATCGAAGATCGATTCTTTTCCTGACTCCACCAGCTCATACCGACCTGGCTCAATCTGAAGTCGCCGTAAATCTCGGCTTTTGCGTTGAAGTGATTGGGTCATGAGTTGTTCCTGTTAGTTGTGGCTCCCATAGTGTGGCACAGCACATTCAGGGAACGAAATGATGTAAGTTTGCGATGCTGATTCAAACATTCAGGCGCATAATCCCCCTCGCAAAATAACAGTTTTCAAAATGATGTCGTGATTTTTAGGCAAAATGGTCACCAGTCAGCGACCGTATTTCACCATCAGTTCGTGATCACAAAAGTAGGCACCCCTGCCCCTATCGTCACGCGCTGCAAGTACGCTTCTATCGCGGGCTTATCCAAGACCCCGGTATGACGTAATTCAGCAGCCATGTCCGTTAATAACGTGACGTTGTCACGCATGAACTGGTTTATGATAGTGATCTGTTCGGCATGAAGGGTATTAAAGGCGGCGATGTTATGTCGCAGAGATTCGTCTTTACCGTCATCGATCAGTAGCACATTGCCAAAGCCGTTCTGAAGGTAACGGTCCGCTTGCTCACCCCATGAACGCATGTCCTCCTGCGACCCTTCGAATTGCTTGCCATAGACGGCCAATTCCGCAGCGGAGCCTCCGAGTGCCAACAACATTCGCCAATAAAGCTGATCGCGTGATGCTCGGCCATCAAGCGCAACGTTGCTTTCCATATAGCCCAGACGTAGTACAGTTCCGCGTGTTTCACGCGTAATGGCAACCCGCATGAATTCCGGATGAGTATTCTGAAGGGCATAGACCAGGGCATGGCCGCATTCATGGATTGCTGTCAGTTTCAGCGAGGCCTCTGATCGGCGAAGGGGGGCAGAAAAACGCCCATATTCGATATGTTGCGTTTGAATTTTTGAATTGCGTATGCATAACCGGTAAACAAAGGTGACAAGATAAAAACTTACCACTGCACTAATCGCCAATTCCGGGTCACGTAGTGCCCCGTCAATAACGCCATTAATCTCACCTTGGACCTGAGCGAAAAAACGGCAGACCAGCTGAAAAACGATCACCAGCAAAACGATATCGTAGACGAGCTTACCGAAGTAGCCGAGATAATCGAAAGTCGTAGTGCGCATAAAAGTGCTGATCACTAACCAGACCACAGCCAGAGGCATCGCCAGACCTAATAGGTTAACGATTATTTTTGTTGCTCCTGTCGCAGTATCGGGTGCAGGCCATCCCCAGAGGGACCAGAGGAGGAGCCCGGCCAATGCGATGAAGGAAAGGTGCTCACGAACAAAGGCGGTTGCACGAACCCATAGCGGGATCTGAGGCTTAAGCATGATTTTCCTCCCAGAGATGGATGGGGCCATTGGTTTGACGATGCTGTAGCGGTCGGGTCAATACCGCAGGGTTTGTCTCGTTGAAATACCGGCCAATTTCAATATCCGCTTTCACGGCACGAATGATGATACCGGCTAAGTGCAACGCCTCGGGCAGATCATAAACCGTCGGTTCGTCAATGGGGTCACCGCATTGCTCTTGTCCTGCCGTGATGCACAAAGGAATGACCAGGTCGCTTTCTTTCGAGTGAAAATCGCAGCTGAGCATGTGGCTATCATCATGACGGTAAGGCCAAACATGCGCGGTGAGCGCCTGACCTTTGGCCTGTTCACGGACATAGGCCACTATCTTTCCTGCAATGCCATGAAGCCCTGTATCGGTGAAGGTAAACCCAGAGGGAACGAGTTGACTCTTTTTGGGCGATTCCAGCGCGTCACGGGCATCGCTTTCGAGTTGGTATTGATCCAGCATCTCGGCAATGGCTTCGAAATTTAGCACATCGCTTAGTGCCTTGTTCAGATCGCCA
This sequence comes from Providencia sp. PROV175, assembly GCF_032707045.1. Taxonomy (NCBI): domain Bacteria; kingdom Pseudomonadati; phylum Pseudomonadota; class Gammaproteobacteria; order Enterobacterales; family Morganellaceae; genus Providencia; species Providencia sp. PROV175. The sequence goes on along the minus strand of NZ_CP120534.1, from coordinate 66,896 downwards.
TTATGGGCTTGACTGGCTTTCAGGTGCTCTTCGGCCACCTTCACAAGCATATCAGCGGCCTGATCAAACAACCTCGCAGCCTGACGCATCAAGGACTCCGTTGCGGTTGACTCGGCTTTTGGCAATAAACCTGCCTGATAAAGGGTGTTTTTGAGATGATTGATTGCGTTTTCGTAGTTCATGGAGCTATGCCTATCGGTGGTATGAAGTTCCTCATGGTAGTGGCCGCACTGGGTATAGCGAATATTTAAGGTCCTCGTTTTGATGCCCTTTTCTGTACTCCGGTTTTCACGTCAATGTTATGGTTTTCAAAATTCATAATGAGGACTGCTTTGATGAAGAAAACAATGCTGGTTTTGCTGGTTGGCTTAGCTAATTCAACGATGGCACAAGCCAGTTTCACGATCCTTGAGGATGCCGACACGCAAGCCTATGAATCACCCAATTATGATGGCGGCCTCTATGGATCCAACGTACAGGATAATCTTCCGAAGCCGCCTGCCACTGAAGAAAAGCCAGAACCGGAACCGATCCACTCTGTTGATGTTGGTCAATTTAGCGTCGCGGGCATCCGCCTGGGAATGGATTTGAATGACGCGCTTGAAGCTGCGAATAAACACGCAGAGCAACGAAACATCAATGGTGTACGAACGCAAAGCCGTGATGGCAAAGTTACGGGAATGGCCTGGGCAAACAGTAATGAAGAGGTCATTGTGCAGCTGATTGATGACACTGAAGCAGCGCCAGATAAAAGCCTTGTAAAGGCTATTCGGTACACCTTCAATAACCCTGACAGTCTGGTCGCTGGCGCGATCGAAAAATACGGTGACCCCAGCACTAAATCTAATGGTAAGTTTATCTGGTGCGCCGCGAAAAGTGATGTGAAGAGTGAGTGCGATATGCGCGCCGCATGGATGCAGATTGATACCTACACGGTCAGCAGCATTGGCATTTTAGATGCAGTGGATCCAACTCTGATAAAACGCCTTAAGCAATTGCCCGTTGAAAAAGATGGCGATACAGCCGCAGAAGAGAAAGACGCTCAAGCATCGGTTTCACCTGGCCTATAAGAAAACAACCAGCCAAACGGCTGGTTGAATAACGTATTAAATACAAGAACCACCGGACGTATCGATGACCTGCCCTGTAATCCAACGACTTCGTTCTGAAGCCAAAAATGACACAACCTCGGCAATGTCGTTAGGTTTACCCACGCGTGAAAATACCGAGAATTCAGACGCCATCTTTTGAGCCTGTGCTTCGTGTAGCCAACCGCTGTTCATGTCAGTATCAACAACACCAGGGGCAACAGCATTCACCGTAATACCACGAGAGCCCAATTCGCGTGCCAGCGATAACGTGAGCGTATTTATCGCACCCTTAGATGCCGCATAAATAGCTCGTTGGGGATCGGCAACTCGGGTTAAAACCGTCGATACGTTGATGATGCGCCCTGCTACATTAATGTGTGGTATCGCTGCTTTTAGTAAGAAAAACGGCGCTTCAACGTTGATAGACATGACTGTATTATAAATAGCAGGCTCAGTTTCAGTAATTGAAGCAGAAGGCGCGACACCGGCACAGTTAACCAGAATATCAATCCCTTGATAACCTTTTTCCTGAATGCGCTGGAAGAATTTCTGCCAAAGCTGGGATGCTTCCTGCCCTGCATGACTTGCAAAGTCCGCAGTAAAGACATCGGCATCGGCACCCAGCTGGTGGACCTCGTGAATGACAGATTTTGCCGCCTCCTGGTCTTTACCGCAATGGATCCCTACGTAGGACACGCCCATTTTAGCTAACGTCAGCACTATCTCACGCCCTATCCCCCTTGAGCCTCCCGTCACTAAAGCTACTTGGGGTCGTCTCAGAATTCGGAAAATAAAGCACGCTAAGGCGTAGTCACCCCGTGACTCCCCCGCGCCGATGCAGCGAGCTTCGTTCCGTCTTGCAGTGACGCAATCAGCGGGCAGGAAACGTTCCCTTTCCGCGCATGGCAGGCGCACACCAGTTCAGACAGCACGGCCTCCATGCGTGCCAAGTCGGCCATCTTCTCGCGCACATCCTTGAGCTTGTGCTCGGCCAGGCCGCTGGCTTCCTCGCAATGGGTGCCATCCTCCAGCCGCAGTAGCTCGGCGATTTCGTCCAGGCTAAAGCCCAGCCGCTGGGCCGATTTCACGAACCGCACTCGTGTTACATCCGCCTCGCCATAGCGGCGAATGCTGCCATAGGGCTTGTCTGGCTCCGGCAGCAGGCCCTTGCGCTGGTAGAACCGGATGGTCTCCACATTGACCCCGGCCGCCTTGGCAAAAACGCCAATGGTCAGATTCTCAAAATTAATTTGCATATCGCTTGACTCCGTACATAACTACGGAAGTAAGCTTAAGCTATCCAAACCAAATTTGAAAGGACAAGCGTATGTCTGAACCACAAAAGTCTGAACCACAAAACGGGCGCGGCGCGCTCTTCGCCGGTGGGCTGGCCGCCATTCTTGCGTCGGCCTGCTGCCTGGGGCCGCTGGTTTTGATCGCCTTGGGGTTCAGCGGGGCATGGATCGGCAACCTGACGGTGCTGGAACCCTATCGCCCGATCTTCATCGGCGCAGCGCTGGTCGCGCTGTTTTTCGCCTGGCGGCGCATCTACCGCCCGGCGCAAGCCTGCAAACCGGGTGAGGTCTGCGCGATTCCCCAAGTGCGAGCTACTTACAAGCTCATTTTCTGGATCGTGGCCGCGCTGGTCCTGGTCTCGCTCGGATTTCCCTACGTCATGCCATTTTTCTATTAATCACAGGAGTTCATCATGAAAAAACTGTTTGCCGCCCTCGCCCTCGCTGCCGTTGTTGCCCCCGTGTGGGCCGCCACCCAGACCGTCACGCTGTCCGTGCCTGGCATGACCTGCGCCTCTTGCCCGATCACTGTCAAGCACGCGCTTTCCAAGGTTGAGGGCGTGAGCAAGACCGACGTAAGTTTCGACAAGCGCCAGGCCGTCGTCACCTTCGACGATGCCAAGACCAACGTCCAGAAGTTGACCAAGGCGACCGAGGACGCGGGCTATCCGTCCAGCCTCAAACGCTGATCCGTTAACCGAACTCGGGAGCGACACATGGGACTCATCACGCGCATCGCTGGCAAAACCGGCGCGCTCGGCAGCGTCGTTTCCGCGATGGGCTGCGCCGCCTGTTTTCCTGCCATCGCCAGCTTTGGCGCGGCCATCGGACTGGGCTTCTTGAGCCAGTACGAGGGGCTATTCATTGGCATCCTGCTGCCGATGTTCGCCGGCATCGCGTTACTCGCCAATGCTATCGCTTGGCTCAATCATCGACAGTGGCGACGCACGGCGCTCGGCACGATAGGCCCGATCTTGGTGCTGGCAGCGGTGTTTTTAATGCGGGCTTACGGCTGGCAGAGCGGTGGACTGCTCTATGTCGGCCTGGCCTTGATGGTTGGGGTGTCGGTCTGGGATTTCATCTCGCCAGCACATCGCCGCTGCGGGCCGGACAGCTGTGAATTGCCAGAACAACGTGGCTGACGGCAACAGCCGTAGCCACCACAGAAAAGGAAAAATACATGACCACCCTGAAAATCACCGGGATGACCTGCGACTCGTGCGCGGCTCACGTCAAGGAAGCCTTGGAGAAAGTACCCGGCGTGCAATCGGCGCTGGTGTCCTATCCGAAGGGCACAGCGCAACTCGCCATTGAGGCGGGCACGTCATCGGATGCGCTGACTACCGCCGTGGCCGGACTGGGCTACGAGGCAACGCTTGCCGATGCGCCACCGACGGACAACCGCGCCGGCCTGCTCGACAAGATGCGCGGCTGGATAGGGGCCGCTGATAAGCCCAGTGGCAACGAACGCCCGTTGCAGGTCGTCGTCATTGGTAGCGGTGGAGCCGCGATGGCGGCAGCACTGAAGGCCGTCGAGCAAGGCGCGCAGGTCACGCTGATTGAGCGCGGCACCATCGGCGGCACCTGCGTCAACGTCGGTTGTGTGCCGTCCAAGATCATGATCCGCGCCGCCCACATCGCCCATCTGCGCCGGGAAAGCCCATTCGACGGCGGCATGCCACCCACACCGCCGACGATCTTGCGCGAGCGGCTGCTGGCCCAGCAGCAGGCCCGTGTCGAAGAACTCCGTCATGCCAAGTACGAAGGCATCCTGGACGGCAATTCAGCCATCACCGTTCTGCACGGTGAAGCGCGTTTCAAGGACGACCAGAGCCTTATCGTTAGTTTGAACGAGGGTGGCGAGCGCGTCGTGATGTTCGACCGCTGCCTGGTCGCCACGGGTGCCAGCCCGGCGGTCCCGCCGATTCCGGGCTTGAAAGAGTCACCCTACTGGACTTCCACCGAGGCCCTGGCGAGCGACACCATTCCCGAACGCCTTGCCGTAATCGGCTCGTCGGTGGTGGCGCTGGAGCTGGCGCAAGCCTTTGCCCGGCTGGGCAGCAAGGTCACGGCCCTGGCGCGCAATACCTTGTTCTTCCGTGAAGACCCGGCCATCGGCGAGGCGGTGACAGCCGCTTTCCGTGCCGAAGGCATCGAGGTGCTGGAGCACACGCAAGCCAGCCAGGTCGCCCATATGGACGGTGAATTCGTGCTGACCACCACGCACGGTGAATTGCGCGCCGACAAGCTGCTGGTCGCCACCGGCCGGACACCGAACACGCGCAGCCTGGCATTGGAAGCGGCGGGGGTAGCCGTCAATGCGCAGGGGGCCATCGTCATCGACAAGGGCATGCGCACCAGTAGCCCGAACATCTACGCGGCCGGCGACTGCACCGACCAGCCGCAGTTCGTCTATGTGGCGGCAGCGGCCGGCACTCGTGCGGCGATCAACATGACTGGCGGCGATGCGGCCCTGGACCTGACCGCAATGCCGGCCGTGGTGTTCACCGACCCGCAGGTCGCCACCGTGGGCTACAGCGAGGCGGAAGCACATCACGACGGGATCGAGACCGACAGTCGCCTGCTAACACTGGATAACGTGCCGCGTGCGCTTGCCAACTTCGACACACGCGGCTTCATCAAGCTGGTCATCGAGGAAGGTAGCGGACGGCTCATCGGCGTGCAAGCGGTGGCCCCGGAAGCGGGTGAACTGATCCAGACGGCGGTGCTCGCCATTCGCAACCGTATGACCGTGCAGGAACTGGCCGACCAATTGTTCCCCTACCTGACCATGGTCGAAGGGCTGAAGCTCGCGGCGCAGACCTTCAGCAAGGACGTGAAGCAGCTTTCGTGCTGCGCCGGATGAGGAAAAGGAGGTGTTCAATGAGCGCCTACACAGTGTCCCGGCTGGCCCTTGATGCCGGGGTGAGCGTGCATATCGTGCGCGACTACCTGCTGCGCGGATTGCTACGGCCGGTCGCGTACACCACGGGCGGCTACGGCTTGTTCGATGACACCGCGTTGCAACGGCTGCGCTTTGTACGGGCTGCCTTCGAAGCGGGTATCGGCCTGGACGCACTGGCGCGGCTGTGCCGGGCGCTGGATGCTGCGGACGGTGACGGTGCGTCTGCGCAGCTTGCCGTGTTGCGGCAACTCGTCGAGCGTCGGCGCGAGGCCCTGGCCAGCCTCGAAATGCAACTGGCCGCCATGCCAACCGAACCGGCACAGCACGCGGAGAGTCTGCCATGAACAGCCCAGAGCACTTGCCGTCTGAGACGCACAAACCGATCACCGGCTACTTGTGGGGCGCGCTGGCCGTGCTCACCTGTCCCTGCCATTTGCCGATTCTCGCCATTGTGCTAGCCGGCACGACGGCCGGCGCGTTCATCGGGGAGCACTGGGGTATTGCAGCCCTCACGCTGACCGGCTTGTTTGTCCTGTCTGTGACGCGGCTGCTGCGGGCCTTCAAGGGAAGATCATGACCGCTTCCCAGCCAGCCGAGAGTGGGCAGCTTTGAGCTTCGCTACCAATCTGGAGGAGTACCACCATGAACGCAAACGCCCCGAACACTGCCAGTTGCACCACCTGCTGCGTATGCTGCAAAGAAATTCCGCTCGATGCCGCCTTCACCCCGGAAGGCGCGGAATACGTCGAACATTTCTGCGGGCTGGATTGCTATGAACGCTTCCAGGCACGCGCCAAGGCCGCGACAGAATCTGACATTGCGCCTGTCCCTGGCGGTTCGCAGCCGTCAGATTGAGGCATACCCTAACTTGATGTCAGATGCCATGTGTCATTTTCAGAAGACGACTGCACCAGTTGATTGGGCGTAATGGCTGTTGTGCAGCCAGCTCCTGACAGTTCAATATCAGAAGTGATCTGCACCAATCTCGACTATGCTCAATACTCGTGTGCACCAAAGCGAGGTGAGCATGGCGACGGAGGCTCTGTTGCAAAGATTGGCGGCAGTCAGAGGTAGGCTGTCGCTCTGCGCCGATCAGGCGGCTGCTGCGAAATGGTGGTTGAGCATGCCCATGGCCTCCGTCAGCGCCGAGGGCCCAATGCCAAAAGCTCTCTCCACAAGGCGCACCTCGCCCCTGATGCCGGGCTGCAGGCACCAGGGGCGAGCCTGTCCTTTGCGCAGGGCTCGCATGACTTCGAATCCCTTGATCGTGGCATAGGCCGTGGGGATCGATTTGAAACCGCGCACCGGCTTGATCAGTATCTTGAGCTTTCCGTGATCGGCCTCGATCACGTTATTGAGATACTTCACCTGCCGGTGGGCCGTCTCCCGGTCCAGCTTTCCTTCGCGCTTCAATTCGGTGATCGCTGCACCATAGCTCGGCGCTTTGTCCTGATGAATCCCCTAATGATTTTTATCAAAATCATTAAGTTAAGGTAGATACACATCTTGTCATATGATCAAATGGTTTCGCCAAAAATCAATAATCAGACAACAAAATGTGCGAACTCGATATTTTACACGACTCTCTTTACCAATTCTGCCCCGAATTACACTTAAAACGACTCAACAGCTTAACGTTGGCTTGCCACGCCTTACTTGACTGTAAAACTCTCACTCTTACCGAACTTGGCCGTAACCTGCCAACCAAAGCGAGAACAAAACATAACATCAAACGAATCGACCGATTGTTAGGTAATCGTCACCTCCACAAAGAGCGACTCGCTGTATACCGTTGGCATGCTAGCTTTATCTGTTCGGGCAATACGATGCCCATTGTACTTGTTGACTGGTCTGATATCCGTGAGCAAAAACGGCTTATGGTATTGCGAGCTTCAGTCGCACTACACGGTCGTTCTGTTACTCTTTATGAGAAAGCGTTCCCGCTTTCAGAGCAATGTTCAAAGAAAGCTCATGACCAATTTCTAGCCGACCTTGCGAGCATTCTACCGAGTAACACCACACCGCTCATTGTCAGTGATGCTGGCTTTAAAGTGCCATGGTATAAATCCGTTGAGAAGCTGGGTTGGTACTGGTTAAGTCGAGTAAGAGGAAAAGTACAATATGCAGACCTAGGAGCGGAAAACTGGAAACCTATCAGCAACTTACATGATATGTCATCTAGTCACTCAAAGACTTTAGGCTATAAGAGGCTGACTAAAAGCAATCCAATCTCATGCCAAATTCTATTGTATAAATCTCGCTCTAAAGGCCGAAAAAATCAGCGCTCGACACGGACTCATTGTCACCACCCGTCACCTAAAATCTACTCAGCGTCGGCAAAGGAGCCATGGATTCTAGCAACTAACTTACCTGTTGAAATTCGAACACCCAAACAACTTGTTAATATCTATTCGAAGCGAATGCAGATTGAAGAAACCTTCCGAGACTTGAAAAGTCCTGCCTACGGACTAGGCCTACGCCATAGCCGAACGAGCAGCTCAGAGCGTTTTGATATCATGCTGCTAATCGCCCTGATGCTTCAACTAACATGTTGGCTTGCGGGCGTTCATGCTCAGAAACAAGGTTGGGACAAGCACTTCCAGGCTAACACAGTCAGAAATCGAAACGTACTCTCAACAGTTCGCTTAGGCATGGAAGTTTTGCGGCATTCTGGCTACACAATAACAAGGGAAGACTCACTCGTGGCTGCAACCCTGCTTACTCAAAATCTATTCACACATGGTTACGTTTTGGGGAAATTATGAGGGGATCTCTCAGTGCTCAGCATGTTTGAGTGCTTTACTCGCCGCGGGTTGAGAAATATGTAAAACTTCAGCCGCACGCGTTAAGGAACCACAAGTCATTACAGCATAAAAGATATCGAGATGTCTTAATTTCATTCCATGTAGCCTACTGATTATTTATTTCTACGGACTATTCTAACGAATAAAGTATAAATAATCAGATATACTCGTCATAATTCAAATTTTGGTTTAGTTGTCACGAGAATTAATTCGTAAACGTGCAAGCTAAATAGATTGACTAGGGGAATATACGGGGTAAGAAAGCGGCTCGGCATACTGCCCTATAATAAATTGTTAGGAGAAGTACGCCGAGTAGTGTGTAGCTATTAGGTAAAGTATGTACCAATTTCAATAAATATTTTAATTAAGATACTGTTTGAAATATCAACAATAAAGGCACCGACCATAGGAACGACAAGGAAAGCTTTATGTGATGGTCCAAATGCTTTTGTGACTGTTTGCATATTCGCAATTGCTGTTGGTGTTGCTCCCATACCAAAGCCACAGTGACCCGCGCTGATCACGACAGCATCATAATCTTTGCCCATCATTTTGAAGGTGACAAAGCAGGCAAATAGCACCATGACAACAGTTTGTACAGCAATGATAATTAATACTGGCCCTGCCATGCTTGCCAATTGACCAAATTTTAATGACATTAACGCCATTGCCAAGAAAAGCGATAAAGCAACGCTACCTAATACATCGACGGTCGGCTCAAACACTTCGTGTTTAAATACATGAGTCAGTGTATTACGGATAATAATACCGACAAATAAACACCAGACAAAAGTAGGCAGTTGCAGAAAAGTATCTTTAAACAATGCACTGATATAGCCACCAACAACAATACAGATAATCAGCATTGAAATGGTTTCAATAACGTTATTTGCATTGATTTTTCTTTTGACGCTTGGTTGCTCAAAAGCTTCAACGATAGTGTCGCGCTCTTGCTCGGTTGTTTTAGGAATAGAGACCTTTTTCAAAAGATGACGGGCAACAGGGCCGCCAACTAAACCACCCAACACTAATCTTTTATCTAATCTAGACATCATTAATTCCTAATTTTTGTTGACACTCTATCATTGATAGAGTTATTTTACCACTCCCTATCAGTGATAGAGAAAAGTGAAATGAATAGTTCGACAAAGATCGCATTGGTAATTACGTTACTCGATGCCATGGGGATTGGCCTTATCATGCCAGTCTTGCCAACGTTATTACGTGAATTTATTGCTTCGGAAGATATCGCTAACCACTTTGGCGTATTGCTTGCACTTTATGCGTTAATGCAGGTTATCTTTGCTCCTTGGCTTGGAAAAATGTCTGACCGATTTGGTCGGCGCCCAGTGCTGTTGTTGTCATTAATAGGCGCATCGCTGGATTACTTATTGCTGGCTTTTTCAAGTGCGCTTTGGATGCTGTATTTAGGCCGTTTGCTTTCAGGGATCACAGGAGCTACTGGGGCTGTCGCGGCATCGGTCATTGCCGATACCACCTCAGCTTCTCAACGCGTGAAGTGGTTCGGTTGGTTAGGGGCAAGTTTTGGGCTTGGTTTAATAGCGGGGCCTATTATTGGTGGTTTTGCAGGAGAGATTTCACCGCATAGTCCCTTTTTTATCGCTGCGTTGCTAAATATTGTCACTTTCCTTGTGGTTATGTTTTGGTTCCGTGAAACCAAAAATACACGTGATAATACAGATACCGAAGTAGGGGTTGAGACGCAATCGAATTCGGTATACATCACTTTATTTAAAACGATGCCCATTTTGTTGATTATTTATTTTTCAGCGCAATTGATAGGCCAAATTCCCGCAACGGTGTGGGTGCTATTTACCGAAAATCGTTTTGGATGGAATAGCATGATGGTTGGCTTTTCATTAGCGGGTCTTGGTCTTTTACACTCAGTATTCCAAGCCTTTGTGGCAGGAAGAATAGCCACTAAATGGGGCGAAAAAACGGCAGTACTGCTCGGATTTATTGCAGATAGTAGTGCATTTGCCTTTTTAGCGTTTATATCTGAAGGTTGGTTAGTTTTCCCTGTTTTAATTTTATTGGCTGGTGGTGGGATCGCTTTACCTGCATTACAGGGAGTGATGTCTATCCAAACAAAGAGTCATCAGCAAGGTGCTTTACAGGGATTATTGGTGAGCCTTACCAATGCAACCGGTGTTATTGGCCCATTACTGTTTGCTGTTATTTATAATCATTCACTACCAATTTGGGATGGCTGGATTTGGATTATTGGTTTAGCGTTTTACTGTATTATTATCCTGCTATCGATGACCTTCATGTTAACCCCTCAAGCTCAGGGGAGTAAACAGGAGACAAGTGCTTAGTTATTTCGTCACCAAATGATGTTATTCCGCGAAATATAATGACCCTCTTGATAACCCAAGAGGGCATTTTTTACGATAAAGAAGATTTAGCTTCAAATAAAACCTATCTATTTTATTTATCTTTCAAGCTCAATAAAAAGCCGCGGTAAATAGCAATAAATTGGCCTTTTTTATCGGCAAGCTCTTTTAGGTTTTTCGCATGTATTGCGATATGCATAAACCAGCCATTGAGTAAGTTTTTAAGCACATCATCATCATAAGCTTTAAGTTGTTTCTCTTGGATCAATTTGCTGACAATGGCGTTTACCTTACCAGTAATGTATTCAAGGCTAATTTTTTCAAGTTCATTCCAACCAATGATAGGCATCACTTCTTGGATAGGGATAAGGTTTTTATTATTATCAATAATATAATCAAGGTGATGCTGCCAACTTACTGATTTAGTGTATGATGGTGTTTTTGAGGTGCTCCAGTGGCTTCTGTTTCTATCAGCTGTCCCTCCTGTTCAGCTACTGACGGGGTGGTGCGTAACGGCAAAAGCACCGCCGGACATCAGCGCTATCTCTGCTCTCACTGCCGTAAAACATGGCAACTGCAGTTCACTTACACCGCTTCTCAACCCGGTACGCACCAGAAAATCATTGATATGGCCATGAATGGCGTTGGATGCCGGGCAACCGCCCGCATTATGGGCGTTGGCCTCAACACGATTTTCCGCCATTTAAAAAACTCAGGCCGCAGTCGGTAACCTCGCGCATACAGCCGGGCAGTGACGTCATCGTCTGCGCGGAAATGGACGAACAGTGGGGATACGTCGGGGCTAAATCGCGCCAGCGCTGGCTGTTTTACGCGTATGACAGGCTCCGGAAGACGGTTGTTGCGCACGTATTCGGTGAACGCACTATGGCGACGCTGGGGCGTCTTATGAGCCTGCTGTCACCCTTTGACGTGGTGATATGGATGACGGATGGCTGGCCGCTGTATGAATCCCGCCTGAAGGGAAAGCTGCACGTAATCAGCAAGCGATATACGCAGCGAATTGAGCGGCATAACCTGAATCTGAGGCAGCACCTGGCACGGCTGGGACGGAAGTCGCTGTCGTTCTCAAAATCGGTGGAGCTGCATGACAAAGTCATCGGGCATTATCTGAACATAAAACACTATCAATAAGTTGGAGTCATTACCCCCCGGACGAGTGGGAATCCATGGTAGGGATTTTTACCGAAATGGAAGAACACTATTAGGGGGCACCTCAGAAAACGGAAAATAAAGCACGCTAAGGCATAGCTGACCTTGCCAGGCCTGCTTCGCCCTGTAGTGACGCGATCAACGGGCAGGAAACATTCCCCTTTCGTGCATGGCAGGCGCACACGAGTTCAGACAGCACGGTTTCCATGCGCGCCAAGTCGGCCATCTTCTCGCGCACGTCCTTGAGCTTGTGTTCGGCCAGGCTGCTGGCCTCCTCGCAGTGGGTGCCATCGTCGAGCCGCAACAGCTCGGCAATCTCGTCCAGACTGAACCCCAGCCGCTGTGCCGATTTCACGAATTTCACCCGAACCACGTCCGCCTCCCCATAGCGGCGGATGCTGCCGTAAGGCTTGTCCGGTTCCCGCAACAGGCCCTTGCGCTGATAGAAGCGGATTGTCTCCACGTTGACCCCGGCCGCCTTGGCAAAAACGCCAATGGTCAGGTTTTCCAAATTATTTTCCATATCGCTTGACTCCGTACATGAGTACGGAAGTAAGGTTACGCTATCCAATCCAAATTCAAAAGGGCCAACGTATGTCTGAACCACAAAACGGGCGCGGTGCGCTCTTCGCCGGCGGGCTGGCCGCCATTCTTGCATCGACCTGCTGCCTGGGGCCGCTAGTACTGGTCGCCCTGGGCTTCTCCGGTGCTTGGATCGGCAACCTGACGGTGCTGGAACCCTATCGACCGTTGTTCATCGGCGCGGCGCTAGTGGCGCTGTTCTTCGCCTGGAAGCGGATTTACCGGCCCGTGCAGGCATGCAAGCCAGGTGAGGTCTGCGCGATTCCGCAGGTGCGCGCCACCTACAAGCTGATTTTCTGGATCGTGGCCGTGCTGGTCCTGGTCGCGCTTGGATTTCCCTATGTCGTTCCATTTTTCTATTAACCAGGAGTTCATCATGAAGAAACTGTTTGCCTCCCTTGCCCTCGCCGCCGCTGTTGCCCCGGTGTGGGCCGCTACCCAGACCGTCACGCTAGCGGTTCCCGGCATGACTTGCGCCGCCTGCCCGATCACAGTCAAGAAAGCGCTCTCCAAGGTCGAAGGCGTGAGCAAGGTCGATGTGGGCTTCGAGAAGCGCGAGGCCGTCGTCACTTTTGACGACACCAAGGCCAGCGTACAGAAGCTGACCAAGGCCACCGCAGACGCCGGCTATCCGTCCAGCGTCAAGCAGTGAGCCAGCAAGCCAACGACAACAGCGAGAGCCGCTTCATGGGACTGATGACACGCATTGCCGATAAAACCGGCGCGCTCGGCAGCGTCGTTTCCGCGATGGGCTGCGCCGCCTGCTTTCCAGCCCTCGCCAGCTTCGGCGCGGCCATCGGGCTGGGCTTCTTGAGCCAGTACGAGGGACTGTTCATCAGCCGCCTGCTGCCGCTGTTTGCCGCGCTGGCCTTCCTGGCGAACGCGCTGGGTTGGTTCAGTCATCGGCAATGGCTGCGCAGTCTGCTCGGCATGATCGGCCCGGCCATCGTGTTTGCGGCCACGGTCTGGCTGCTCGGCAACTGGTGGACGGCGAACCTGATGTACGTCGGCCTGGCCTTGATGATTGGGGTGTCGATCTGGGACTTCGTGTCGCCGGCGCATCGCCGTTGCGGACCGGACGGCTGCGAACTCCCCGCCAAGCGCTTGTGAAAGACGGCTGACCGTGCGACACGGCGGCCCACACGAATAAGGAACGATGGTATGAGCACTCTCAAAATCACCGGCATGACTTGCGACTCGTGCGCAGTGCATGTCAAGGACGCCCTGGAGAAAGTGCCCGGCGTGCAATCAGCGGATGTCTCCTACGCCAAGGGCAGCGCCAAGCTCGCCATTGAGGTCGGCACGTCACCCGACGCGCTGACGGCCGCTGTAGCTGGACTCGGTTATCGGGCCACGCTGGCCGATGCCCCCTCAGTTTCGACGCCGGGCGGATTGCTCGACAAGATGCGCGATCTGCTGGGCAGAAACGACAAGACGGGTAGCAGCGGCGCATTGCATATCGCCGTCATCGGCAGCGGCGGGGCCGCGATGGCAGCGGCGCTGAAGGCCGTCGAGCAAGGCGCACGTGTCACGCTGATCGAGCGCGGCACCATCGGCGGCACCTGCGTCAATGTCGGTTGTGTGCCGTCCAAGATCATGATCCGCGCCGCCCATATCGCCCATCTGCGCCGGGAAAGCCCGTTCGATGGCGGCATCGCCGCTACCACGCCGACCATCCAGCGCACGGCGCTGCTGGCCCAGCAGCAGGCCCGCGTCGATGAACTGCGCCACGCCAAGTACGAAGGCATCTTGGAGGGCAATCCGGCGATCACTGTGCTGCACGGCTCCGCCCGCTTTAAGGACAATCGCAACCTGATCGTGCAACTCAACGACGGCGGCGAGCGCGTGGTGGCATTCGACCGCTGCCTGATCGCCACCGGCGCGAGCCCGGCCGTGCCGCCGATTCCCGGCCTGAAAGACACTCCGTACTGGACTTCCACTGAAGCGCTGGTCAGCGAGACGATTCCTAAGCGCCTGGCCGTGATTGGCTCATCAGTGGTGGCGCTGGAGCTGGCGCAGGCGTTCGCCCGACTCGGAGCGAAGGTGACGATCCTGGCTCGCAGCACGCTGTTCTTCCGCGAAGACCCAGCTATAGGCGAAGCCGTCACGGCCGCATTCCGCATGGAGGGCATCGAGGTGAGGGAACACACCCAGGCCAGCCAGGTCGCGTATATCAATGGTGAAGGGGACGGCGAATTCGTGCTCACCACGGCGCACGGCGAACTGCGCGCCGACAAGCTGCTGGTCGCCACCGGCCGCGCGCCCAACACACGCAAGCTGGCACTGGATGCGACGGGCGTCACGCTCACCCCGCAAGGCGCTATCGTCATCGACCCCGGCATGCGTACAAGCGTGGAACACATCTACGCCGCAGGCGACTGCACCGACCAGCCGCAGTTCGTCTATGTGGCGGCAGCGGCCGGCACTCGCGCCGCGATCAACATGACCGGCGGTGACGCGGCCCTGAACCTGACCGCGATGCCGGCCGTGGTGTTCACCGACCCGCAAGTGGCGACCGTAGGCTACAGCGAGGCGGAAGCGCACCATGACGGCATCAAAACTGATAGTCGCACGCTAACGCTGGACAACGTGCCGCGCGCGCTCGCCAACTTCGACACGCGCGGCTTCATCAAACTGGTGGTTGAAGAAGGCAGCGGACGACTGATCGGCGTGCAGGCAGTGGCCCCGGAAGCGGGCGAACTGATCCAGACGGCCGCACTGGCGATTCGCAACCGGATGACGGTGCAGGAACTGGCCGACCAGTTGTTCCCCTACCTGACGATGGTCGAAGGGTTGAAGCTCGCGGCGCAGACCTTCAACAAGGATGTGAAGCAGCTTTCCTGCTGCGCCGGGTGAGGACAAGGAGGTGTGCGATGAGCGCCTACACGGTATCGCAACTGGCCCATAACGCTGGGGTGAGCGTACATATCGTGCGCGACTACCTGGTGCGCGGCTTGTTACGGCCGGTGGCCTGCACCACGGGCGGCTACGGCGTGTTCGACGATGCGGCCTTGCAACGGCTGTGCTTCGTGCGCGCGGCCTTCGAGGCGGGTATCGGCCTGGATGCCCTGGCGCGGCTGTGCCGTGCGCTCGACGCAGCGGACGGCGCACAAGCCGCAGCGCAGCTTGCCGTGCTGCGCCAGTTGGTCGAGCGGCGGCGCGCGGCGTTGGCCCATCTGGACGCGCAACTGGCCTCCATGCCAGCCGAGCGGGCGCACGAGGAGGCATTGCCGTGAACGCCCCTGACAAACTGCCGCCCGAGACGCGCCAACCCGTTTCCGGCTACCTGTGGGGTGCGCTGGCCGTGTTGACCTGCCCCTGCCATCTGCCGATTCTCGCCGCCGTGCTGGCCGGGACGACCGCCGGTGCCTTCCTTGGCGAGCATTGGGGTGTTGCCGCGCTCGCGCTGACCGGCTTGTTCGTTCTGGCCGTAACGCGGCTGCTGCGCGCCTTCCGGGGCGGATCATGACGAGTTCGCAGCCCGCCGGATGGACGGCGGCCGAGTTGGCGCAGGCGGCGGCGCGCGGACAGCTTGACCTGCATTACCAGCCGCTGGTCGATCTGCGCGATCACCGGATCGCTGGCGCGGAAGCGTTGATGCGCTGGCGGCATCCGAGGCTTGGCCTGTTGCCGCCCGGCCAGTTCCTGCCGCTGGCCGAGTCGTTCGGCCTGATGCCGGAAATAGGCGCGTGGGTGCTGGGCGAGGCCTGTCGCCAGATGCACAAGTGGCAAGGACCGGCATGGCAACCGTTCCGTCTTGCCATCAATGTGTCCGCCAGCCAGGTTGGGCCAACGTTCGACGACGAGGTAAAGCGGGTGCTGGCCGATATGGCCCTGCCCGCCGAGCTTCTGGAGATCGAACTGACCGAATCGGTCGCATTCGGCAATCCAGCCCTGTTCGCCAGTTTCGACGCCTTGCGCGCCATCGGCGTGCGCTTCGCCGCCGACGACTTCGGCACCGGCTATTCCTGCCTGCAACATCTGAAATGCTGCCCCATCACCACATTGAAAATCGACCAATCCTTTGTCGCCAGGCTCCCGGATGATGCCCGTGACCAAACTATCGTGCGGGCGGTGATCCAGCTCGCGCACGGGCTGGGCATGGATGTCATTTTCAGAAGACGACTGCACCAGTTGATTGGGCGTAATGGCTGTTGTGCAGCCAGCTCCTGACAGTTCAATATCAGAAGTGATCTGCACCAATCTCGACTATGCTCAATACTCGTGTGCACCAAAGCGAGGTGAGCATGGCGACGGACACCCCACGGATTCCAGAACAAGGCGTGGCCACTCTGCCTGATGAGGCTTGGGAGCGTGCGCGCCGTCGTGCGGAGATCATCAGTCCGTTGGCGCAGTCGGAGACGGTCGGGCACGAAGCGGCCGATATGGCGGCTCAGGCGCTGGGCTTGTCTCGGCGCCAGGTATACGTTCTGATCCGGCGTGCCCGGCAAGGCAGCGGCCTCGTGACGGATCTGGTGCCCGGCCAGTCCGGTGGAGGTAAAGGTAAGGGGCGCTTGCCGGAACCGGTCGAGCGCGTCATCCACGAGCTACTGCAAAAGCGGTTCCTGACCAAGCAGAAGCGCAGCCTAGCGGCCTTTCACCGCGAAGTCACTCAGGTGTGCAAGGCTCAAAAACTGCGAGTGCCGGCGCGCAATACCGTGGCCTTACGGATCGCTAGCCTTGACCCGCGCAAGGTCATCCGCCGGCGGGAAGGCCAGGATGCCGCTCGTGACCTACAAGGTGTGGGCGGCGAGCCTCCTGCCGTGACCGCGCCGCTGGAGCAGGTGCAGATAGACCATACGGTCATCGACCTGATCGTGGTCGATGACCGCGACCGGCAACCTATTGGCCGCCCGTACCTGACCCTCGCCATCGACGTGTTCACCCGCTGCGTGCTCGGCATGGTCGTCACGCTGGAAGCGCCGTCTGCCGTTTCGGTTGGCCTGTGCCTCGTGCATGTCGCCTGCGACAAGCGCCCTTGGCTGGAAGGACTGAACGTGGAAATGGATTGGCAGATGAGCGGCAAGCCCTTGCTGCTCTACCTAGACAACGCGGCCGAGTTCAAGAGCGAGGCCCTGCGCCGGGGTTGCGAGCAGCATGGCATCCGGCTGGACTATCGCCCGCTGGGACAGCCGCACTATGGCGGCATCGTGGAACGGATCATCGGCACGGCGATGCAGATGATTCACGACGAACTGCCGGGAACGACCTTCTCCAACCCTGACCAGCGCGGCGACTACGATTCCGAAAACAAGGCCGCCCTGACGCTGCGCGAGCTAGAGCGCTGGCTCACATTGGCGGTCGGCACCTACCACGGTTCGGTGCACAACGGCCTGCTCCAACCGCCGGCCGCGCGCTGGGCCGAGGCCGTGGCGCGTGTCGGCGTACCGGCCGTCGTCACACGCGCTACTTCGTTCCTGGTCGATTTTCTGCCGATCCTCCGGCGCACGCTGACCCGCACCGGCTTTGTCATCGACCACATCCACTACTACGCCGATGGGCACTGTTGCAAATAGTCGGTGGTGATAAACTTATCATCCCCTTTTGCTGATGGAGCTGCACATGAACCCATTCAAAGGCCGGCATTTTCAGCGTGACATCATTCTGTGGGCCGTACGCTGGTACTGCAAATACGGCATCAGTTACCGTGAGCTGCAGGAGATGCTGGCTGAACGCGGAGTGAATGTCGATCACTCCACGATTTACCGCTGGGTTCAGCGTTATGCGCCTGAAATGGAAAAACGGCTGCGCTGGTACTGGCGTAACCCTTCCGATCTTTGCCCGTGGCACATGGATGAAACCTACGTGAAGGTCAATGGCCGCTGGGCGTATCTGTACCGGGCCGTCGACAGCCGGGGCCGCACTGTCGATTTTTATCTCTCCTCCCGTCGTAACAGCAAAGCTGCATACCGGTTTCTGGGTAAAATCCTCAACAACGTGAAGAAGTGGCAGATCCCGCGATTCATCAACACGGATAAAGCGCCCGCCTATGGTCGCGCGCTTGCTCTGCTCAAACGCGAAGGCCGGTGCCCGTCTGACGTTGAACACCGACAGATTAAGTACCGGAACAACGTGATTGAATGCGATCATGGCAAACTGAAACGGATAATCGGCGCCACGCTGGGATTTAAATCCATGAAGACGGCTTACGCCACCATCAAAGGTATTGAGGTGATGCGTGCACTACGCAAAGGCCAGGCCTCAGCATTTTATTATGGTGATCCCCTGGGCGAAATGCGCCTGGTAAGCAGAGTTTTTGAAATGTAAGGCCTTTGAATAAGACAAAAGGCTGCCTCATCGCTAACTTTGCAACAGTGCCCGCCGATGCGCTCAAGCCGTGGATTGCGCGGCGTGAACGCTGGCCGTCCTTTCTGATCCGGCGCGATCCGCGCGACATCAGCCGTATCTGGGTCCTGGAACCGGAGGGACAGCATTACCTGGAAATTCCCTACCGTACCTTGTCGCATCCGGCTGTCACCCTCTGGGAACAACGGCAGGCGCTGGCGAAACTGCGGCAGCAAGGGCGCGAACAGGTGGATGAGTCGGCGCTGTTCCGCATGATCGGCCAGATGCGTGAGATTGTGACCAGCGCGCAGAAGGCCACACGCAAGGCGCGGCGTGACGCGGATCGCCGCCAGCACCTCAAGACATCAGCTCGGCCGGACAAGCCCGTTCCGCCGGATACGGATATTGCCGACCCGCAGGCAGACAACTTGCCACCCGCCAAACCGTTCGACCAGATTGAGGAGTGGTAGCCGTGGACGAATATCCCATCATCGACCTGTCCCACCTGCTGCCGGCGGCCCAGGGCTTGGCCCGTCTTCCGGCGGACGAGCGCATCCAGCGCCTTCGCGCCGACCGCTGGATCGGCTATCCGCGCGCAGTCGAGGCGCTGAACCGGCTGGAAGCCCTTTATGCGTGGCCAAACAAGCAACGCATGCCCAACCTGCTGCTGGTTGGCCCGACCAACAATGGCAAGTCGATGATCGTCGAGAAGTTCCGCCGCACCCACCCGGCCAGCTCCGACGCCGACCAGGAGCACATCCCGGTGTTGGTCGTGCAGATGCCGTCCGAGCCGTCCGTGATCCGCTTCTACGTCGCGCTGCTCGCCGCGATGGGCGCGCCGCTGCGCCCACGCCCACGGTTGCCGGAAATGGAGCAACTGGCTCTGGCACTGCTGCGCAAGGTCGGCGTGCGCATGCTGGTGATCGACGAGCTGCACAACGTGCTGGCCGGCAACAGCGTCAACCGCCGGGAATTCCTCAACCTGCTGCGCTTCCTCGGCAACGAACTGCGCATCCCGTTGGTTGGGGTAGGCACGCGCGACGCCTACCTAGCCATCCGCTCCGATGACCAGTTGGAAAATCGCTTCGAGCCGATGATGCTGCCGGTATGGGAGGCCAACGACGATTGCTGCTCACTGCTGGCCAGCTTCGCCGCTTCGCTCCCGCTGCGCCGGCCTTCCCCAATTGCCACGCTGGACATGGCTCGCTACCTGCTCACACGCAGCGAGGGCACCATAGGGGAACTGGCGCACTTGCTGATGGCGGCGGCCATCGTCGCCGTGGAGAGCGGCGAGGAAGCGATCAACCATCGCACACTCAGCATGGCCTGTCGACAACCTCTCGCGCAACCAAGACATCGCGGTCGGACTGCAAGTGATCTTGAAGCCACGGGCCCGTCCCACCCCGACATGGACCTCGATGCCCGAACGGACGTTAGATTTCGAGTTCTAGGCGTTCTGCGATGAAGGTTGGATCCCAGCCGGGATTGAAAGTGTCGACGTGGGTGAATCCGAGCCGCTCGTATAGGCCACGCAGGTTCGGGTGGCAGTCGAGCCGCAGCTTGGCGCACCCCTGCGTTCGCGCGGCATGGCGGCAAGCCTCGATCAGCGCGGAGCTGACACCCCGGCCCGCATGTGTCCGTCGCACCGCGAGCTTGTGCAGATATGCGGCCTCCCCCTTGAGGGCGTCGGGCCAGAACTCGGGATCCTCGGCCGACAAGGTGCAACAGCCGACGATGCCGTCGCTGCAACTCGCGACTAGGAGCTCGGATCTCAGGACGAAGGTCTCCGCGAATGTCCGGTCGATCCGCGCGACGTCCCAGGCGGGCGTTCCCTTGGCGGACATCCACGCCGCAGCGTCGTGCATCAGCCGCACAACCTCGTCGATATCACCCGAGCAGGCGACCCGAACGTTCGGAGGCTCCTCGCTGTCCATTCGCTCCCCTGGCGCGGTATGAACCGCCGCCTCATAGTGCAGTTTGATCCTGACGAGCCCAGCATGTCTGCGCCCACCTTCGCGGAACCTGACCAGGGTCCGCTAGCGGGCGGCCGGAAGGTGAATGCTAGGCATGATCTAACCCTCGGTCTCTGGCGTCGCGACTGCGAAATTTCGCGAGGGTTTCCGAGAAGGTGATTGCGCTTCGCAGATCTCCAGGCGCGTGGGTGCGGACGTAGTCAGCGCCATTGCCGATCGCGTGAAGTTCCGCCGCAAGGCTCGCTGGACCCAGATCCTTTACAGGAAGGCCAACGGTGGCGCCCAAGAAGGATTTCCGCGACACCGAGACCAATAGCGGAAGCCCCAACGCCGACTTCAGCTTTTGAAGGTTCGACAGCACGTGCAGCGATGTTTCCGGTGCGGGGCTCAAGAAAAATCCCATCCCCGGATCGAGGATGAGCCGGTCGGCAGCGACCCCGCTCCGTCGCAAGGCGGAAACCCGCGCCTCGAAGAACCGCACAATCTCGTCGAGCGCGTCTTCGGGTCGAAGGTGACCGGTGCGGGTGGCGATGCCATCCCGCTGCGCTGAGTGCATAACCACCAGCCTGCAGTCCGCCTCAGCAATATCGGGATAGAGCGCAGGGTCAGGAAATCCTTGGATATCGTTCAGGTAGCCCACGCCGCGCTTGAGCGCATAGCGCTGGGTTTCCGGTTGGAAGCTGTCGATTGAAACACGGTGCATCTGATCGGACAGGGCGTCTAAGAGCGGCGCAATACGTCTGATCTCATCGGCCGGCGATACAGGCCTCGCGTCCGGATGGCTGGCGGCCGGTCCGACATCCACGACGTCTGATCCGACTCGCAGCATTTCGATCGCCGCGGTGACAGCGCCGGCGGGGTCTAGCCGCCGGCTCTCATCGAAGAAGGAGTCCTCGGTGAGATTCAGAATGCCGAACACCGTCACCATGGCGTCGGCCTCCGCAGCGACTTCCACGATGGGGATCGGGCGAGCAAAAAGGCAGCAATTATGAGCCCCATACCTACAAAGCCCCACGCATCAAGCTTTTGCCCATGAAGCAACCAGGCAATGGCTGTAATTATGACGACGCCGAGTCCCGACCAGACTGCATAAGCAACACCGACAGGGATGGATTTCAGAACCAGAGAAAGAAAATAAAATGCGATGCCATAACCGATTATGACAACGGCGGAAGGGGCAAGCTTAGTAAAGCCCTCGGTACATTTGTTTTCTGATTTAGTGACAATGGTAAGGAACAGTTATGCAAATCAACTTAAATACTCCGGGCACAGCGGCTACATCAACAATACAAACTGTTGCTCCTGCTGCTCAGGCTAAAACCACCACTACAACAGCACCCTCTACTGCAGACACTGTCACCTTATCTGCTGAAGCAAAGGCGAAGCTGGCTGCAGAGCAGCAAGAATCTAAAGCAATAAATCCAACACTGACTACATTAGGTGGTGGCTGGGGTAATGAACCACCAAAATAAGAGGTAGTTTGTGGGGACATTTATTACGACTCTTGCTGAGTACTTATGGGTGTTGTGCATAGGTTCTCTACTGCTGTCCTTAGTCTGGTCGGCCAGTAAATCTGCACGAATAACCATATTGATACTCACTTTATCGGGATTAGCTCAAGACAGGATTGCTCCTTTGCTGATGGGGATATCTGAAACATCTCCTGAGCTCGCTCGCTTACTTTGGTACCCAAGTTGGGTGATATGTCAAACATTGACGCTTGGTATCATCTGGGTTATTCATAGAAAATTCGTATGGGCGGTTGAACAAATCACTCAATTCATTTGTTTAAGCATCTTGATGCACTCTGTTCTGCAGGTAGCGAGATTCACAGACAGAGTCATATTTGGCACTGATCTATTGGGTGGTATATACAAATATGGAATACCAGCTATAAATATCGCAGCAATTTTAGCGATATTTTTATGGTCCATATCAGGAGCCGTCAAGCACAGAAAGGAACTTCAGGAATGCTGACTTTTGTTATGTCTGCAATTACGTTTGGCTTTTTACTGTTAAGTCTGTTTTTCTACAAGAAGTTGATTGGAATGTCAGATGCATTAAACATTATCGAAAAGCAGGTGGCCGCTGATATGGAGATCCGGGCGCATAGATTATGCCTGCTTGCATACGAAGCGCAACGGTTCGGTAACTCTGTGGATAGACGTGCTTTGGATGAAGAGTTTAAAGATTTTTTGCACCTGTACATTGAAGACTACCAAGCAGAAGTCGCAAAAAAGATCAGAGAACATAAGCTCAGCGAGATTTCTGCCTACGGATTTATTAAATTAGATAAGTAGTCATAACAACAAAGCTGTGGACAAGATCTGTCTTGTCTTATTTTAAATGCCCCCCACTGCTTCTCATAGTGATGCACGCCAGCTTTGGCCACCTTTAGATTTGACTGATGCTGCTTGTTAAGAAAATTCTGAATATCTTGCTGAACCTGATGCACAGCATCCAGTAATTGGGCTAAAGCAAACTCCTCGGCATGAAACACAAAGGTTTTACTGGCAGGTTCAAGCCAGCAAAACATGGCTTCATTATCCATCCAGGTGATCACCTGATTAAAACCGGTTAAATGATGCGCTTGATAACGACGCAGAGCAGTATTATCCCGCACTGAATGATCCAGCTCATCTGCATGACGCCATAACGCCTCATTCCGCAGTGGATGGTTTAGATCAGGCAGGTTGATTTCACTTCGCAGCGCCATGGCTCTATGACACAAATCCAGCCCCAGTTCTCCGCAACACTTGGCGGGCCAGAAAATCCGGGATAATTGATAGCTATGGATCAGAATTAAATGCACGGCATCGTACATATCTTCACAAGCCCGGCGCTGACAATCCCAGTCTTCAGACCAGTCATGTAATTGTTTGATGGCTCTGTCCAGTTGCTGACCAGCCTCAACGACTAACTCAGCTTGCAGTTCTGCCTGCTTCATGTAGACCAATAATTCTTTGGCATCCATTTCAACACTCCTGTAAGACGAGACAACACCCTGATTCGGGTACTCTGTATTTTCAGTGTAGAAAGCAAAAAGTCCTTTGCAAGCTGACAAAACAGAAGCTAAGTTATAGATTTTCCAGTTATTACCTATTAACGGTCCTTCAATAAATCTAAGCTGCTGAGTTCATGTGATATAGCATCTTTTGGATTTTTCAGATTTTTTGTATTTATTTTCAACAATCTGCTGTTCTGTTCAGCAAAAAAGCGAGTCACAAGCTATCGGTTATAAAATAAGATGGCCGTTCTAAACCGGGCTTTCATCAAATAGTTACATCTGTTTTTTAAACTTTGACGTACAATAACTGCCTTTTTCGTTGCTGCAGAGGAATTTTATGCTGGGCTTTTTTGAACGCTTAACCAACCCTTTCCCTGATAAAGAGCCAACTCAGCCACCTCAAGGCCTGTTTGCATTTTGTTTGCATTACAGTCAAGGCATGGTGTTGCCTCTGATCCTGATGTCTATTGCGACAGCCTTACTGGCCGCATTAGAAGTGTCCTTATTTGGCTATATGGGGCAATTAGTCGATTGGTTGGTAACCAAGAATCCGGCTACTTTCTGGCAGGAAGAGCAGGATACCTTGATCACTATGGCCATAGTGATGTTGCTGGTGTTGCCTGGTTTGGTATTTTTTCACTCAGCCCTGATCCACCAAACTATATTGGGTAACTACCCTATGTCGATCCGCTGGCTGGCGCATCGTTATTTACTGAAACAAAGTTTGGGTTTCTACCAGAATGAATTCGCTGGTCGCATCGCCACTAAAGTGATGCAAACGGCTTTGGCAGTGCGCGAAACGGCCACCAAGCTGCTGGATGTGATGGTGTATGTGGTGGTGTATTTTGGCTCTATGTTGTATCTGATCGCCGATGCAGATTGGCGCTTGGTACTGCCGATGATTGCCTGGTTAGTCATATACACCGGCTTGCAGTTTTATTTTGTGCCGAGACTGAAACAAGTTGCAACAGAACAAGCCGATGCCCGTTCAGAAATGACAGGCCGTATTGTCGACAGCTACACCAATATCAGCACTATTAAACTGTTTTCACACACGGCTCGTGAGTCAGAATACGCCCGCGATAGCATGCAGCTGTTTCTGGTGCCTGTGTACAGACAAATGCGACTGGCTACCTGGCTCAATATTTGTGTGCAGGGTCTGAACTATCTGTTGGTGTTCTCTATTGCCACGCTGGCGATATGGCTTTGGTCTGTCAATGCCGTCACTGTGGGCTCTATTGCCATCGCAGTCAGTCTGGCGCTGCGTTTAAATGGTATGTCGCAGTGGATCATGTGGGAAGTCAGTGCACTGTTTGAAAACATAGGTACTGTGGCAGATGGTATTGCGACTTTGTCTCAGCCTCAGCAAATCATCGACAAAGCTGATGCGAAGCCGCTTGAAGTGCCACAAGGTCAGATTGAGTTTAAGCAACTGAACTTTAACTACGGCAAAGCAGCAGGTGAACATGGTCCTGTGATTGATGGTCTGGACTTGTCGATTAAACCCGGTGAAAAAGTAGGTTTAGTCGGCCGTTCTGGTGCTGGTAAATCCACGCTGGTGAACTTACTGCTGCGCTTTTATGATGTCAATTCAGGCCAGATTTTGATAGACGGTCAGGACATCAAAACTGTATCACAGGAAAGTCTTCGCGCTCATATAGCTATGGTGACCCAGGATACCTCCCTGCTACACCGTACTGTAAGGGAAAATATTTTATATGGTCGTCCTGGCGCTACCGAAGCGGAAATGATTGAAGCAGCCCGTTTAGCCGAAGCCGATGCTTTTATTCAGGAGCTTACCGATCCTAAAGGCAACAGTGGCTACGACGCTCAGGTGGGCGAACGTGGAGTCAAGCTTTCTGGTGGTCAACGTCAACGTATTGCAATAGCTCGGGTTTTACTGAAAAACGCCCCTATTCTGATTTTGGATGAAGCCACCTCAGCGCTGGACTCCGAAGTAGAATCAGCTATTCAGCATAGTCTGACTCAGTTGATGATAGGCAAAACGGTTATAGCCATTGCACACCGTTTATCTACCATAGCAGCTATGGACAGGCTGATCGTTCTGGATCAAGGTCGTATTGTGGAACAAGGCAGTCATCAGGAACTGATCGCCAAAGGCGGTATTTACGCTCAATTATGGGCGCATCAAACCGGCGGCTTTATTGGTGTGGAATAAATAATAAAGGTCAGAGTCTTGGCTCTGACCTGTTGTTTTTAGCTTAAACGCGGGTCGGTTTCAGCGACCATCGGCCGGTTTAAATGCGCATTTCTGAACTGTAATAATACAGGGAAGGGTTTTAAGTCGACTAAATCGCGGAACAATATCCAGTCGATTAAAGTGAACAGACTGATACCAGGATAGTCCCAGTCACCGAAATGCCCTGCCCTGATTTGTTGCTCAAGTGCCTCTAGCGTCGCCTGAATTCGCTCATGCTGAAGATTAAAAAACAATTTATCTTCAGTCACGTCAAAACCTGAGCGCTTACAAAGCAGTAATTCAACCAAGGAGTCTGTGCAGGCATTGATGGTCGTCAGACCGTTTTCCTGATCCCAGCTCAATGGTTTGAATTTCAGTTTCGAAGCCAAATAACGATAAATTACGCCTGAATCAAAAATAACCTGCTCTCCATCCACTAACACAGGCACTTTGCGTGCCGGATTATGTTGTACCAACACTGAACGGCCTTCAGACTCAAAAATATTAAGCGCTACAAACTGATAAGGTTGCCCTGCCAGTACTAAACGTAAACGACGAACAAAAGGGGAAGCCACTGAACCTAATAACTGCATAACCTACTCCAATTTCAAACCATAGCTTTAGTGTACAACCAGAGTCAGCGGCTTAGATAGTGCTGATAGTCTGTTAATTTGGGCTTAGGGCAGAAAGCTTTTTCAATTCAAATTGATACGCAGTCTGAGCAACCTGCGCAATGATAGCTTCATTGGTTCGGCTTGACTCGGCTGAGTCTTTCACAAAAACAGCAACCAGCAAGGGCCGTCCATCAGGCAACAGAATGATACCTAAATCATTAGTGGCCGCAGTTTTTCCGGCTTTGATACCCGAAGTACCAGTTTTATGTGCGACCACAGTACCAGCTGGTAACAAACCTTTTAACCGCTCTGGTCCTGTGGTGGTTTCGACCATCCACTTCCATAACAAAGCCTGCGAGGTTTCAGACAGCTGTGTTTTTTGCTCAAACTTTTTCAGGATCTCTGCAGCACCTTTCATCGAGGTCCAGTTTTGATACTGCACCTGATCATCGGCGTGCATCTGCGCTTCATTTGCGACCACAGCGGTCTCCTTTATACCCATAGACTGGATATAGTCATGCAAAGCAGCTGGTCCACCAACCAGTTCAAATAACAAATCACAGGCCACGTTATCGCTGTGCGAGACCGAGTATTGCAGCAGTTGCTGCACT
Source organism: Providencia sp. PROV175 (assembly GCF_032707045.1). Taxonomy (NCBI): domain Bacteria; kingdom Pseudomonadati; phylum Pseudomonadota; class Gammaproteobacteria; order Enterobacterales; family Morganellaceae; genus Providencia; species Providencia sp. PROV175. The sequence goes on along the minus strand of NZ_CP120534.1, from coordinate 40,002 downwards.
GGAACACTAAACTCGTCTCCCTGATACGCTTTCATTATCGGAGCCCAGGTATTCTGTAAAACCTTAGCCCTGTTTACGATAACGGTCTGATTTAAATCCAACTTTCCCTGATCAACCTGATGCAGTACCAACATAGCTAAATGCAATTTAAATACACTTTGCATTGGGAATTTTTCAAAAGGATTAATCAGTAAAGGTTCCAGATCGTCAGGCCCCCACACTGCAACGCCTACAGTGGCTTTTTTTCCAATGACTATGGATTCAATTTGCTCTTTTAACAGTGGGGATTGCGCTGAGGTTTCGAATGAACTAAAAGATACCATCAGTAGCGTCGAGGCAGTAACTACAGCTTTTATAATGACATTCATCGGATTGTCCTTTTGATAAGTCGATATGAATTATACAAAAGGCAGCCAAAGCTGCCTTTTTAGGGTATAGGAAGTATAAACCACCTTTTTGGGTATAGGAAGTATAAACCACCTTTTTGCTCCTCATCCGAAGTATCTTACCTGAAATTCCCTCACTCGTTTACCGCTCAAGCCCCAATTTTAACTGCCGGTCCAGCCTAAACCGCTCTAATAAGGTTCGATTTGGCGGTAAAATCTCTAGCCTGATAGCTCGAGAGATACAAACTGCCCCACCGCCCCGTTTAAAAGTTGGCAGTGTTGAGCAGTGTTGGATTTGGGGTCGTCAGTCAAAGAGACGACTCTGTGATGGATCGAACAGGCTGGGAGTCAGTGGCGGCGCTCGTTCTGGTGGCAGCTCACGCTGCTTGGCGGCATTCGCCTTGGCTGTTTTCTGTTTCAGATGCTTGAGAATCTGCTCAATGACCTTCGGATCTTCGATGCTGGCAATCACTTTGACGTGACCGCCGCAGTGTTCGCAGACTTCAATATCAATATTGAAGACTCGCTTGAGGCGTTGCATCCAGGTCATGGCGCGGTGGCGCTCTGCAGGACTCTTGTCACGCCAGTTAGTATCGAGACCTTCCGATTTGTCGGGCTTCTTGCCCCGCTTGGCGGGTGTTACTTGAACTCGGTGTTTGCTGTTCGGTGCAAAGACGCCGTGGAAGCGTGTGAGGTTGACTCGCGGCTTAGGTACCAACGCAGCGAGTTTGGCGATGAAGTCCAGCGGCTCGAAGATCACATGGGTGGTGCCATTGCGGTACGGAGTTTTGAGCTCGTAACGCACCTGCCCATTGGCGGTTAATGCCAGACGTTTTTCTGAAACCGCTGGCCGACTAATGTAGCGACACAAGCGCTCAAGCTTATCCCGCTGATGCGCTTCGGCCATCACACCGGCGTGTAGCGAGAAACCAGCATGGTTGGCTACTCGACTGCTTGAGTCGGCTTTATCCTCACGCCCTGGCAAGGTTTGCAGGGTGAAGACTTTGCGCCCTTGCTGGGGGCCGACGGCAATGCGATACGTAACCGAAGCACCATGTAATTGAGTCAGCGTATCGTCTTCGCCCTCTTCCAGTGTCAACCACGTATTCTCGGCATCACGCTCCAAAATCCCACGCTTTTCCATGCAGCGAGCGATGCGATGGCTGAGGGTGTGAGCGAGCGTATTCAGCTCATCGTAAGTGGGTGCCTTGACACGATGGAAGCGTTGCTTGCCATAGTCATCTTCGGCATAGACACCATCGAGAAACAGCATGTGGTAGTGGACATTGAGATTTAGCGCGGAGCCAAAGCGTTGGATAAGAGTCACTGAGCCAGTTTGTGCAGAGGCTTTGGTGTAACCGGCTTTTTTGATCAGATGAGTTGAGAGTGTACGATAGACGATACTCAAGACCTGGCCCATCAGCTGGGGATGGCGAGCCAGCAAAAAGCGTAGCTGGAAAGGAAAGCTGAGCACCCACTGGCGAATGGGCTCCTTGGGGAAGACTTCGTCTATCAGCAGCGCCGCACTCTCGGCCATCCGGCGGGCACCGCAGCTAGGGCAAAAGCCGCGTCGTTTACAGCTGAAGGCGACCAGACGCTCGTGATGACAATCCTCGCAGCGAACCCGCATGAAACCATACTCCAGACGGCCACATTGGAGGAGGTCGTTGAATTCTTGTTGGATGTAGCGAGGCAGGTGTTGACCTTGGGCTTCGAGTGAGGCTTTGAAGGCTGGGTAGTGCTGCTCAACCAGCTGGTAGAGCAGCGTCTGGTCGGGTTGGTGGCGTTCGTAACCGTTTGTTTGAGTGGGCGATTGACTCGCCGTGGCGTTCCTTGCCAGCGACATGGGTATCCTCCGCTGATACTGTGGTTATGTACAGTATCAGCGGCTTGCGTTCAGACGTCCAGTCTGGCCCTAGACATCGCTAAATGCTTAACCCGCAATAGCCCTCACGAGTTGTTATCAGCCACTACCGGTTGAGCGAGAAGGTTTTGGGTTCAGGGTGCTATTGCTCCACCAATCACAATACTGAAGCCCCAACTGTTATCAGTTGGGGCTTTTTCTTGTCTGTTTGCGGCGGTTGCGTTTTATCGGTAGTCGTCGAGCTCTGCACCATCCCACATAAGAGCTTAACGGTGCGATCTTCAACGCCATCACACAAAACTTTCTTTTTCACGCACAGTCAACTTATTGGATGTTTTATTAACAACCCAAAAGGAGATATTTAGCGGGCGGCCGGAAGGTGAATGCTAGGCATGATCTAACCCTCGGTCTCTGGCGTCGCGACTGCGAAATTTCGCGAGGGTTTCCGAGAAGGTGATTGCGCTTCGCAGATCTCCAGGCGCGTGGGTGCGGACGTAGTCAGCGCCATTGCCGATCGCGTGAAGTTCCGCCGCAAGGCTCGCTGGACCCAGATCCTTTACAGGAAGGCCAACGGTGGCGCCCAAGAAGGATTTCCGCGACACCGAGACCAATAGCGGAAGCCCCAACGCCGACTTCAGCTTTTGAAGGTTCGACAGCACGTGCAGCGATGTTTCCGGTGCGGGGCTCAAGAAAAATCCCATCCCCGGATCGAGGATGAGCCGGTCGGCAGCGACCCCGCTCCGTCGCAAGGCGGAAACCCGCGCCTCGAAGAACCGCACAATCTCGTCGAGCGCGTCTTCGGGTCGAAGGTGACCGGTGCGGGTGGCGATGCCATCCCGCTGCGCTGAGTGCATAACCACCAGCCTGCAGTCCGCCTCAGCAATATCGGGATAGAGCGCAGGGTCAGGAAATCCTTGGATATCGTTCAGGTAGCCCACGCCGCGCTTGAGCGCATAGCGCTGGGTTTCCGGTTGGAAGCTGTCGATTGAAACACGGTGCATCTGATCGGACAGGGCGTCTAAGAGCGGCGCAATACGTCTGATCTCATCGGCCGGCGATACAGGCCTCGCGTCCGGATGGCTGGCGGCCGGTCCGACATCCACGACGTCTGATCCGACTCGCAGCATTTCGATCGCCGCGGTGACAGCGCCGGCGGGGTCTAGCCGCCGGCTCTCATCGAAGAAGGAGTCCTCGGTGAGATTCAGAATGCCGAACACCGTCACCATGGCGTCGGCCTCCGCAGCGACTTCCACGATGGGGATCGGGCGAGCAAAAAGGCAGCAATTATGAGCCCCATACCTACAAAGCCCCACGCATCAAGCTTTTGCCCATGAAGCAACCAGGCAATGGCTGTAATTATGACGACGCCGAGTCCCGACCAGACTGCATAAGCAACACCGACAGGGATGGATTTCAGAACCAGAGAAAGAAAATAAAATGCGATGCCATAACCGATTATGACAACGGCGGAAGGGGCAAGCTTAGTAAAGCCCTCGCTAGATTTTAATGCGGATGTTGCGATTACTTCGCCAACTATTGCGATAACAAGAAAAAGCCAGCCTTTCATGATATATCTCCCAATTTGTGTAGGGCTTATTATGCACGCTTAAAAATAATAAAAGCAGACTTGACCTGATAGTTTGGCTGTGAGCAATTATGTGCTTAGTGCATCTAACGTTTGACATGAGGGGCGGCCAAGGGCGCCAGCCCTTGGACGTCCCCCTCGATGGAAGGGTTAGGCATCACTGCGTGTTCGCTCGAATGCCTGGCGTGTTTGAACCATGTACACGGCTGGACCATCTGGGGTGGTTACGGTACCTTGCCTCTCAAACCCCGCTTTCTCGTAGCATCGGATCGCTCGCAAGTTGCTCGGCGACGGGTCCGTTTGGATCTTGGTGACCTCGGGATCATTGAACAGCAACTCAACCAGAGCTCGAACCAGCTTGGTTCCCAAGCCTTTGCCCAGTTGTGATGCATTCGCCAGTAACTGGTCTATTCCGCGTACTCCTGGATCGGTTTCTTCTTCCCACCATCCGTCCCCGCCTCCAAGAGCAACGTACGACTGGGCATACCCAATCGGCTCTCCATTCAGCATTGCAATGTATGGAGTGACGGACTCTTGCGCTAAAACGCTTGGCAAGTACTGTTCCTGTACGTCAGCAAGTGTCGGGCGTGCTTCTTCTCCGCCCCACCACTCGACGATATGAGATCGATTTAGCCACTCATAGAGCATCGCAAGGTCATGCTCAGTCATGAGGCGCAGTGTGACGGAATCGTTGCTGTTGGTCACGATGCTGTACTTTGTGATGCCTAACATTTTATTAACCCTTTTGCCAGATTTGGTAACTATAATTTATGTTAGAGGCGAAGTCTTGGGTAAAAACTGGCCTAAAATTGCTGGGGATTTCAGGAAAGTAAACATCACCTTCCGGCTCGATGTCTATTGTAGATATATGTAGTGTATCTACTTGATCGATCAGGCTTTTGTATATCTCCCCACCACCTGAAACAATGACATGATCCGTTATTTTCTTTAGGTTGGTTAAAGCATCTTTAATTGATGGAAAGATCACTACGTTCTCATTGTCAGATGTAAAACTTGAACGTGTTACGACCGCATACTTTCGGTTGGGTAATGCTCCCATTGATTCAAAAGTCTTGCGTCCAACCAACAGCCATTGGTTATAGGTAATAGCTTTAAACAGGAGCTGTTCACCTTTGGCACTCCATGGAATATCAGGGCCATTCCCGATAACTCCATTCTTCGATATAGCTACCATTAGTGATAGTTTCACAATTCTTCCTCAGAGGTTAACATTTTATTAGACATTATTTGCCGACTACCTTGGTGATCTCGCCTTTCACGTAGTGAACAAATTCTTCCAACTGATCTGCGCGGGAGGCCAAGCGATCTTCTTCTTGTCCAAGATAAGCCTGTCTAGCTTCAAGTATGACGGGCTGATACTGGGCCGGCAGGCGCTCCATTGCCCAGTCGGCAGCGACATCCTTCGGCGCGATTTTGCCGGTTACTGCGCTGTACCAAATGCGGGACAACGTAAGCACTACATTTCGCTCATCGCCAGCCCAGTCGGGCGGCGAGTTCCATAGCGTTAAGGTTTCATTTAGCGCCTCAAATAGATCCTGTTCAGGAACCGGATCAAAGAGTTCCTCCGCCGCTGGACCTACCAAGGCAACGCTATGTTCTCTTGCTTTTGTCAGCAAGATAGCCAGATCAATGTCGATCGTGGCTGGCTCGAAGATACCTGCAAGAATGTCATTGCGCTGCCATTCTCCAAATTGCAGTTCGCGCTTAGCTGGATAACGCCACGGAATGATGTCGTCGTGCACAACAATGGTGACTTCTACAGCGCGGAGAATCTCGCTCTCTCCAGGGGAAGCCGAAGTTTCCAAAAGGTCGTTGATCAAAGCTCGCCGCGTTGTTTCATCAAGCCTTACGGTCACCGTAACCAGCAAATCAATATCACTGTGTGGCTTCAGGCCGCCATCCACTGCGGAGCCGTACAAATGTACGGCCAGCAACGTCGGTTCGAGATGGCGCTCGATGACGCCAACTACCTCTGATAGTTGAGTCGATACTTCGGCGATCACCGCTTCCCTCATGATGTTTAACTTTGTTTTAGCCACCAATGATGCCCTCACTTTCCATGATTTTGGTGGGAATGGATTTTCTTAGCGGCAACTTACTTTCGTTGTCTATATCCATGTTAAAGGCGAAAAAGTAAACCTCTGTCTCCTTCTCAACCCACCCAACCCACCATGCGACACCAGGATTTGACTCAGTTCCCACACCAGAAAAACCAGTTTTTGAATGCACTAGATATTCAGGTGCCGCCTCCGTTACCAAAGCCTCTTTTACTATTAGCTGGTTTTCTTTAGATGCTGACAATTTATTTAAATATAGAGACTCTAGAAACTCCACTTGATTAACTGCGGAAATTCTAAGCTGGCCTTCCAACCAGAATTTGTCAATGCCACCACTGATATTCTGGTTGCCATAGGAAAATTTTTTAAGGTATTTCTGCATTCTTACTTCGCCAACTTCTCTGGCGATTTGTTGAAATACGGGAACAGCTGAAACTTGTATTGCCCCTCTTAAGGTCAAGTCTCTTTCCCATTGCTTCATGGCTCTTGGCTTTCCGTCCCATTTGAAAACCTGATGCTCATTCTTTATGACACCAGTTTCTAGGCCGATAATTGCGTTGGGGATCTTAAATGTTGATGCTGGAAGATATTCCTTTGATGCACGAGCTAAGTCATTGGTAGCGCAGGATTTACTGCTACTTTTACAAAGCACGAAGACACCATTGACGGCTTCGGCAGAGAACTCTTTGTTCCAAGACGTATTTTCTGTAATTGAACCAGCTAATGCCGTACTCGAAAGACACGCGATAATTACATATGCGGCAAATGTTTTCATGGCACCTTCTTGGTGGCTAACGCCAGAATTAAGCCGTGCCGCGAAGCGGCGTCGGCTTGAATGAATTGTTAGACGACAAACTCGCGCCAATACTTATGCAGACCAAAAATATTTGACGAGCACAGCAGAGGCATTGCTGTCTTAATTTTATCCAGTGGCCAGTTCCACCACTCCATCTCCATGAGCAATGAGATTTCCTCATCGGAGAAGCGCTTCTTAATTTGCTTTGCGGGACTTCCTCCGATGATGGCATAAGGCACTACATCTTTTGTCACCAACGAGCGACTACCTATCACGGCACCGTCTCCAATTTTGATTCCGGGCATAATCATTGCCTCCGAGCCTATCCAGACATCATTGCCAATGGCGGTATCACCTGCTCTTTGGAAGGCATCGAGTGCGCTTGAGAAAGCAGGTTCCTCTTGCATATAGAAGAAGGGGAAGGATGATGCCCAGTCATGCCGATGCCCCTGATTGCCAGCCATGATGAAGGAAGCCCCGCTTCCTATAGAACAAAAGCTGCCAATGATCAATTTATCAACGTCATCACGATCTGGATGCAAGTATCGCGCGCATTCATCAAATGAGTGGCCGTGATAGTAGCCAGAGTAATAGCTATAACGGCCTACTTTGATGTTTGGATTTTTCACTTGCTCAGAAAGAAGCTCCCCTTTGAAAGGGCTGTCAAAGTAGTTTTTCATCAGAGTTCGTGGAACCTTTTCTTGCCGTCTAACACCTGAGTTAAGCCGCGCCGCGAAGCGGCGTCGGCTTGGACGAATTGTTAGGCCGCATATCGCGACCTGAAAGCGGCACGCAAGACCTCAACCTTTTCCGCCCCGAGTGAGGTGCATGCGAGCCTGTAGGACTCTATGTGCTTTGTAGGCCAGTCCACTGGTGGTACTTCATCGGCATAGTAAAAGTAATCCCAGATGATCGCCTCCCAGCTGTTACAACGGACTGGCCGCCCGGCGATGACGCCCTCAGCCGCCTCTGGGCACGAGCCCTGCGGAGCCTCCGCGATTTCATACGCTTCGTCTGCCCACCAAGCAGGTTCGCAGTCAAGTAACTCATCCCCGATCTCCGCTAAGAATCCATAGTCCAACTCCTCCATGACGCGCCCGCCGAGCATTTCAACTATTGCCTCGAGCTCGCCGCGCCTCTCGCCGGGAAACGTCAGATCAATATCATCGTGCTTGCGTGTTACACGCCCTAGCCGTGCATCGATCGCCCAGCCCCCACCGATCCAGAGCGGCAGATTTCGCTCATCTGCCGCAGCTAGAATTTTGTGTATCAATGTGACCTGCGTTGTGTCCATGCGGCCTAACTTTGTTTTAGGGCGACTGCCCTGCTGCGTAACATCGTTGCTGCTCCATAACATCAAACATCGACCCACGGCGTAACGCGCTTGCTGCTTGGATGCCCGAGGCATAGACTGTACAAAAAAACAGTCATAACAAGCCATGAAAACCGCCACTGCGCCGTTACCACCGCTGCGTTCGGTCAAGGTTCTGGACCAGTTGCGTGAGCGCATACGCTACTTGCATTACAGTTTACGAACCGAACAGGCTTATGTCAACTGGGTTCGTGCCTTCATCCGTTTCCACGGTGTGCGTCACCCGGCAACCTTGGGCAGCAGCGAAGTCGAGGCATTTCTGTCCTGGCTGGCGAACGAGCGCAAGGTTTCGGTCTCCACGCATCGTCAGGCATTGGCGGCCTTGCTGTTCTTCTACGGCAAGGTGCTGTGCACGGATCTGCCCTGGCTTCAGGAGATCGGAAGACCTCGGCCGTCGCGGCGCTTGCCGGTGGTGCTGACCCCGGATGAAGTGGTTCGCATCCTCGGTTTTCTGGAAGGCGAGCATCGTTTGTTCGCCCAGCTTCTGTATGGAACGGGCATGCGGATCAGTGAGGGTTTGCAACTGCGGGTCAAGGATCTGGATTTCGATCACGGCACGATCATCGTGCGGGAGGGCAAGGGCTCCAAGGATCGGGCCTTGATGTTACCCGAGAGCTTGGCACCCAGCCTGCGCGAGCAGCTGTCGCGTGCACGGGCATGGTGGCTGAAGGACCAGGCCGAGGGCCGCAGCGGCGTTGCGCTTCCCGACGCCCTTGAGCGGAAGTATCCGCGCGCCGGGCATTCCTGGCCGTGGTTCTGGGTTTTTGCGCAGCACACGCATTCGACCGATCCACGGAGCGGTGTCGTGCGTCGCCATCACATGTATGACCAGACCTTTCAGCGCGCCTTCAAACGTGCCGTAGAACAAGCAGGCATCACGAAGCCCGCCACACCGCACACCCTCCGCCACTCGTTCGCGACGGCCTTGCTCCGCAGCGGTTACGACATTCGAACCGTGCAGGATCTGCTCGGCCATTCCGACGTCTCTACGACGATGATTTACACGCATGTGCTGAAAGTTGGCGGTGCCGGAGTGCGCTCACCGCTTGATGCGCTGCCGCCCCTCACTAGTGAGAGGTAGGGCAGCGCAAGTCAATCCTGGCGGATTCACTACCCCTGCGCGAAGGCCATCGGTGCCGCATCGAACGGCCGGTTGCGGAAAGTCCTCCCTGCGTCCGCTGATGGCCGGCAGCAGCCCGTCGTTGCCTGATGGATCCAACCCCTCCGCTGCTATAGTGCAGTCGGCTTCTGACGTTCAGTGCAGCCGTCTTCTGAAAACGACACCATGTGCAAACGATGTCAGAATAGAGTTAAATTTCCTATTGATTGACATATTCCGTCAAAGGTAATAGATTTCATCCTGACACTTTTGCCTTTGGAGGCATCTTGCAAGGTCAACGCATCGGCTATGTCCGCGTCAGCAGCTTCGACCAGAACCCGGAACGGCAATTGGAGGGTGTTCAGGTGGCGCGGGTGTTCACCGACAAGGCTTCTGGCAAGGACACCCAGCGTCCCGAGCTGGAAAGGCTGCTGGCCTTCGTCCGCGAGGGCGACACCGTGGTGGTGCATAGCATGGACAGGCTGGCACGCAACCTTGATGACCTGCGCCGCATCGTCCAAGGGCTGACACAACGGGGCGTGCGCATGGAGTTCGTCAAAGAAGGGCTGAAGTTCACCGGCGAGGACTCACCGATGGCCAATCTGATGCTGTCGGTCATGGGAGCCTTCGCTGAGTTCGAGCGCGCCCTGATCCGCGAACGTCAGCGCGAGGGAATCGTGCTGGCCAAGCAGCGCGGTGCCTACCGGGGACGAAAGAAATCGCTGAACAGCGAACAAATTGCCGAGTTGAAACGGCGAGTTGCGGCAGGCGACCAAAAAACCTTGGTGGCCCGTGACTTCGGCATCAGCCGCGAAACCTTGTACCAGTACCTGCGGGAAGACTGACCATGCCACGCCGCTCAATCCTGTCCGCCACCGAGCGCGAAAGCCTGCTGGCACTGCCAGATGCCAAAGACGAACTGATACGGCACTACACGTTCAACGAAACCGACCTGTCGGTGATCCGTCAGCGTCGCGGCGCCGCGAATCGATTGGGCTTCGCTGTGCAGCTTTGCTACTTGCGATTCCCTGGCACCTTTTTGGGCGTCGATGAGCCTCCGTTTCCGCCCCTGTTGCGCATGGTGGCCGCGCAACTCAAGATGCCAGTGGAAAGTTGGAGCGAGTACGGCCAGCGCGAACAGACACGGCGGGAGCACTTGGTCGAGCTGCAAACGGTTTTTGGGTTCAAGCCCTTCACCATGAGCCACTATCGGCAAGCCGTGCATACATTGACCGAGCTGGCCTTGCAGACCGACAAAGGCATCGTGCTGGCGAGCGCACTTGTCGAGAATCTGCGGCGGCAGAGCATTATCCTGCCCGCCATGAATGCCATCGAGCGCGCAAGCGCCGAGGCCATCACCCGTGCCAACCGACGCATTTACGCGGCGCTGACCGATTCTTTGTTATCACCCCACCGTCAGCGCCTGGACGAACTTCTCAAGCGCAAGGACGGCAGTAAAGTGACGTGGCTGGCATGGCTGCGCCAGTCGCCTGCCAAACCGAACTCTCGCCACATGCTCGAACATATTGAGCGCCTGAAATCCTGGCAAGCACTTGATCTGCCCGCAGGCATCGAGCGGCAGGTTCACCAGAACCGCCTGCTCAAAATCGCTCGTGAAGGTGGCCAGATGACGCCTGCTGATCTGGCAAAGTTCGAGGTGCAACGACGCTATGCCACGCTGGTAGCGCTGGCCATCGAAGGCATGGCCACCGTCACCGATGAAATCATCGACCTTCACGATCGCATCATCGGCAAGCTGTTCAACGCGGCCAAGAACAAGCATCAGCAGCAGTTCCAGGCTTCCGGCAAGGCGATCAACGACAAGGTGCGGATGTATGGGCGCATCGGTCAAGCGTTGATTGAGGCCAAGCAAAGCGGCAGCGATCCGTTCGCCGCCATCGAGGCCGTTATGCCCTGGGACACCTTCGCCGCCAGCGTCACCGAAGCGCAAACATTGGCGCGGCCTGCCGACTTTGATTTCCTGCACCACATCGGTGAAAGCTATGCCACGCTACGCCGCTACGCGCCGCAGTTCCTGGGCGTGCTCAAATTGCGGGCTGCAAATTTATCAAGAGTAAACTATTAAAAATCCATTAAAATCAATACTTTCACTTTGAGAACATGTATTTAAAGTAAATAACAATTAAAGCCTGTATCTTAGTTATCACTTGAGATACAGGCTTTTTATTTATTCGTTCATATAATTAAACAGTTTGCCTAAAAAATCATCGCTAATGGTTAATTGATACTGTTTTTCAACGAGATTTCGAAGTTCCATAACGAGAAGCAAAGAGTTCTTATAGGCTTCATATAGTTCTAATTCATTTAATCGGGCAGTAGTCTTTTTAAACTTTTCATAGTTTTCAGGACTAATTTCTTTTTCAAGATTCTTTGTCATATTAAACCAATTATCGGCATTTTCTTCCGCAATTCGAATGAGTTGTAGTATATTTTTTTGTAATTGAGATAAAAGTTCCAGTGAACGTGCATTTTCCCCTCTTTTAAGAACATTAATCCCCATTAACCATAGGTTGGAAAAATTATTCAATAAAAAATTTACGTTTTCTTCTGTAAGTCTATTTGGTCCCGGACCTTCCAACTCTGATAAATACAATTCTAGTTGTCCTGTTTCATCATAAATAAACATTGCTTTTGTGTCAGGAATGTAGCCTGATTCTTTGAATGAAGGAATAATATTCATTTCGTTTTCGGAAAGGAAATGAAATTCACCACGTGTTAGATTTTCAAAAATTACTACTTCCGTACCGTACTCATTTTGATAGAGTAAAGTGTAGGAAGCGACTTCATTTAGCCATTTTGCTGAATCAAAGGTGGAAATTGTATCATCTTTTAGAAAAACGTAATATTCTATATCAGAGTATTGATCTCCCTCTCCTTTTGTAAAAGAGCCATACATCATACAAGCAGATATTCGTTCATCTGACTGGACAAGTTCCTTAACCCTTGCCATTAGTTCCTTTTGTTTTAACAATTCGATTCCTTCTTTCTTTATTTTGATTCAGGGAGAAATAAAAAATCCTCCCAAATAATGTTGGAAGGATTAGTCATGTCACTTTTTAAGACACTCAAATAAAACTATTTAGCCTTTTTAGCTATTCAGTCTTACATTTATTTAGTATATGGAAAAATGGGCAGACTAATCCTAAGTTTTTAAACTGAAATATACTATTTCATTTGTTAAAAATTAGATTAGTTCTTCATTGTCCACCCATCTCTCCTTTCGATTAATAGTATATTAATTTTAACACTTCAAAGTTCAAAGCACAAGTTGGTGAAACTCATAGATTAACTATTCTCTAATGTACAAATCTCCGTATAATTTTTGGATCTGGTTCCTTAATCTTATATTTTCCTCTTCTAATTCCTTTACTCTTGTTTTTAAGGTTTTAATAAGGACTTCTTCAGAACGGGAGCTTTTCTTGGGTTTTGATATTACATTTTCTGTTTTTTGCTGTTTTCGGAGAGATTCAATCCTTTGCCTAATATCATGTTCCTTATAAAGCCATGATTTAGAAACATTAGCTTCCTTTGCAACTGTGTTAAAATTAATAGTCTTACCTTCAAGCGATAGTTTAGAGATAACCTTGTCTACATTTTCTCTAGTCCGCCTGGACTTTTGCTTTGCCAAACGCACAATTTCCTCTGTATTTCGTACCTGTTTAACCATCTAACTAATCCCCTTCAGGCTGCCAATTATTTGCTCTAGTCGCTCTTTAACACGGTTATTAGTCTCTATTTGCCTTTGCCATTGCTTTTCCTTAGCGACTGCCAATAACTCCTCAGTACGATTTAACTGTTCCTCATGCTGCGATAAAAACTGCTTACTTGTACAAAAATGAGTACAATCTAAACAAGCATTGGCGTGTGGACAAGAACCTGCTATTACTGGTAATCGGCAATAACCATTTGGAAGAACTTGTGCATTAATATTTTTCTTGAACCATTGAAGATCAACATCATCGACTTCATTGTCATTATCTAACTCAATTATATCTCCATTATTAGTTACCAGTTTTTCTTTGAATTTTGTAAATTCAGCTTTAAGGGTTTCATCAAAAATATGAGCATATCTGCTTGTCATTTCAGGACTTTCATGACCCAAAAACTTTTGTACAATATGCTGCGGTACTCCGTTATTAATCATTCTTGTTCCTACTGTATGGCGAAAGGCATGGGCATGGAATCTATAAATCTCGCCTGATTTATCGACTATTTTTTGCTCATAAGCTAATTTGTTTAACTCGTCTCTAAATGTTTCTTGTTTTAATGGCGATCCATCTTTTCTTGGAAAGAGGTATTCACTATCTGGAAACTCCCATGAAACTTTATCTTCCCGAACTTTAATCAATAAAGCTACCTCTTTTGATATTGGAACTATATGCTCCTTTTTCATTTTCCATTGATAATACTTTAAAAAGTAATCTCCATCTTTGTCCTCTAATAGACAACCTTTTTTCAAGGTGCACAATTCGCTTATCCTCATCCCACATTCTTGGACTATCATAGTCATCGTAGCTATATATTCGGGTAATTTATCAAGATGACTGTTCAATTGCTCCAGAACGTATTCATCTATAAAACGAGGTTTTGCTCTCGGTATTTTGGGATAGTCTTCTGGATAGATTAACACCTTGGAAGGAATATCATTCCATTCTAGCCTTAGAAGGGTACTAAATAGTCCTTCCAATATAGAGATCCTCCCAGTTATTGTGCTAGGCTTTATCCCCATCATATTTAATTCGCTTAAATATGCTTCAATTTCCATTCTCGTTAATTGGTTTATTCTCTGAACGTGTTTAAAATTCATGTCCAAGAAATTAAAGAACTCTTTAAGTTTTTGGGCGATATCACATACATAGGAAAAGCTATCCGTATTTAATCTCAATTTACAATATCTTTTTACGAGTTGTTTAAAATACGTATTGCGAACCCCTTTAAAGTTAATTACATATTCATATTGTGTCGGATTAACCTTATCATCTGGCAAAGGTAACTTACGTCTATCCCAAATGTCTTTATCCCACTCCTCCCCATCAAAATAAAAGTCCTCATAAAACTCCATAAATTGTTTTAAATTAGTAACATAGTAAGAATTAGCTTCTACAGCTATTTTTTCTTGATTAGCAGTAATCTTATAATTAGTAGTGGTAATTCTAACACCCTGTTCTGTCAAATATGTCCTATATTCCGTCATTGCTTTTTTAATAGGAACTTCAGTAATTGAAGTAATGTTAGGATACTTTAAATCTAAAAAATCTAACATTCTATTAATTACAGTTCCTTTTCTAATCCATACAGTTTTTGCATTCCATATTCCATTATTTAAATGGTAAAAATAAAAATATTTCAATTCTGTTCTTAACCACAGATTTTTAACACGTTCAAAACGAACCCACCGATTTCTTAAAGTAGGGTTCTTACTTAATTCTATGGCAGAAGGATGCGGACATTTCCTTATATCCCAACTATTATTAGCCCAAAATCCCTGCAATTCTTCATTCATTGCAGCTATTTTCTTACTGATCTCACTCTGACTGATATATTTTTCCTTTTACTAGAATCATTCATTTCTTATGTTCCTTTCTCTCAAGATATTTATTAAACTCATTTTTCATATCTTGATCTGAAAGATGAACATAGGTATTTAACGTTGTTTGAACATGTGCATGGCCCAACCTCTTTTGAACGTGTGCAACATCCCATCCATCCCTAATTAGCTGCGTTGCATGAGTGTGGCGTAGCATATGCGGCGTAAACTCTATTCTAGTTCTTTTAACTATTCTTCTAACTAGATCAAGAACACTTTGGTACTTTAGTGGTTTTCCAAAATAGCCTTCTTTTAAAGAAATAAAAACATAATCATGCTCCAAGTCCTCACCATACTCATATACCAAATAATCTGTATAAAGTGCCATAAGTTCTTTACTCACATGTATTGTTCTTTCCTTCCTTAATTTAATATAGGCCTCATTAACATTAACGTCTCTGGGTGTTAAATGGATTTGATTGTCCCAAGTGGCAATATCCTCAAGCCTTAGCGATAACACTTCACCGATTCTTAAACCACCCTCATACATAAGCATTAAAATTAATTTATCCCTCTTCGTATGACAAGCATCAATAATTTGCTTAACTTCCTCTGATGTTAGTGTTCTTATCTGCTTCTTTTTAACCCTTAACTTTAAGATATTCTTTTGATATTTACCCTTATTAATATGATGTAAAAACCCCTTAAAATTTCTCCCCTTTGCTTGTTTAAATACATCAATTGACTTAAATTCTCCTAATCTACTTAAATATTCCAGATAACTCATAACAGCATTTAAAATTGTATTCACTGTCGTTTCTTCTCTTATGGCTTCTTTTGACTAGAGATCAATTACATTTGCTGCTGTTGGGTATCTCAACCAACCTACAAAATCTGCTAATTTCTCAAAGTTAATATCATTAAGGGTAATCCCCCTCTGTTCCATAAACTCATATAGCAACTTTAAATGATAGCAGTATGCTTTAATGGTATTTGGTGACTTACCAGTATTATCTAGATATTTTATAAACCTCATTACTGGTTCTATTACCTGATATTCTTCATCTAGCAATAAATACAATGGATATGGCTTATTCTCCACTTTTATCCTTTGAACCTTCACATCCTCCCACCTCTCTTTAACCACTTTAACTACTATAAATTATAGACCTTGTTAATTTTTATTTAAAGTAAAAACCTCCCTAATATCCCCCTCCTAAACTACTTTAACTACTATTATTCATTATACTATGGATAAGCGCCCGCCGCCAAGGGTGTGCTCGATGCCATCGACATGCTGCGCGGCATGAACAGCGACAGCGCGCGCAAGGTGCCCGCCGATGCGCCAACCGCATTCATCAAGCCGCGCTGGGCAAAGCTGGTTCTGACCGACGACGGCATCGACCGGCGTTACTACGAGTTATGCGCCCTGTCGGAGCTGAAGAACGCGCTGCGCTCCGGTGATGTCTGGGTGCAGGGTTCTCGCCAGTTCAAGGACTTCGACGAATACCTGGTGCCGGTCGAGAAGTTCGCCACTTTGAAGCTGGCCAGCGAATTGCCGCTGGCAGTGGCCACCGACTGCGACCAATACCTGCATGACCGGTTGGAATTGTTGGAGGCGCAACTCGCCACAGTCAACCGCATGGCTGCGGCCAACGACTTACCGGATGCCATCATCACCACCGCGTCAGGCCTGAAGATCACGCCGCTGGACGCGGCAGTACCAGACGCCGCGCAAGCCATGATCGACCAGACAGCTATGCTGCTGCCGCACCTCAAAATCACCGAGTTGCTGATGGAGGTCGATGAATGGACGGGCTTCACCCGCCACTTCACACACCTGAAGACCAGCGACACGGCCAAGGACAAAACCTTGCTGTTGACGACGATCCTGGCCGACGCGATCAACCTGGGTCTGACCAAAATGGCCGAGTCCTGCCCTGGCACCACCTACGCCAAGCTGTCTTGGCTGCAAGCCTGGCACATCCGCGATGAAACCTATTCGACGGCGCTGGCCGAGCTGGTGAATGCGCAGTTTCGGCAACCCTTCGCCGGCAACTGGGGTGACGGCACCACGTCATCGTCGGACGGCCAGAACTTCAGAACCGGCAGCAAAGCAGAAAGCACTGGTCATATCAACCCGAAGTATGGAAGCAGTCCAGGACGGACTTTCTACACCCATATCTCCGACCAGTACGCGCCCTTCAGTGCCAAGGTGGTCAACGTGGGCATTCGTGATTCAACTTACGTGCTTGATGGCCTGCTGTACCACGAGTCGGACTTGCGCATCGAGGAACACTACACCGACACGGCAGGCTTCACCGATCACGTGTTTGGCTTGATGCATTTGCTGGGATTTCGCTTCGCGCCGCGTATCCGTGACTTGGGCGAAACCAAGCTATTCATCCCCAAGGGCGATGCCGCCTATGACGCGCTCAAGCCGATGATTAGCAGCGACAGGCTGAACATCAAGCAAATACGCGCCCATTGGGATGAAATTCTGCGGCTGGCCACCTCCATCAAGCAAGGCACGGTAACGGCTTCGCTGATGCTGCGCAAACTCGGCAGCTACCCGCGCCAGAACGGCTTGGCCGTGGCGTTGCGCGAGCTGGGGCGCATCGAGCGCACGCTGTTCATTTTGGATTGGCTGCAAAGCGTGGAGCTGCGCCGCCGCGTCCATGCGGGGCTGAATAAGGGCGAGGCGCGCAACGCGCTGGCCAGGGCGGTCTTCTTCTACCGATTGGGTGAAATCCGCGACCGCAGTTTTGAGCAGCAGCGCTACCGGGCCAGCGGCCTCAATCTGGTGACGGCGGCCATCGTGTTGTGGAACACGGTATATCTGGAGCGTGCCACCAGTGCTTTGCGTGGCAACGGCACGGCGCTGGACGACACATTGTTGCAATATCTGTCGCCGCTGGGGTGGGAGCACATCAACCTGACCGGCGATTACCTATGGCGCAGCAGCGCCAAGGTCGGTGCGGGGAAGTTTAGGCCATTGCGACCGCTGCCACCGGCTTAGCGTGCTTTATTTTCCGTTTTCTGAGACGACCCCTATCCCGTTGAGCTGGCCGGGCGGGTATTTACCTTAAAGAAACAGATGCTGGACAATATTCAGGAACACAAAATCGCTCATAAGGTGTTCGCCATGAACAAGCCTCTGCTTATTTTTCATGCGACTGAAGATGATACTGTGTTAATTGAGCAGGCCGAAAAAATATTCAAAGCAGCAAAGCATCCCAAGAGTTTCATTTCGTTGGGTAAGGCGGATCACCTTCTGACTCATACTCAGGATGCTGAATACGTTGCCGATATCATTATATCGTGGAGCGAATGTTACCTATAAACAGAGTAAATGCGTTCAAACTCGTAGCGCAGAGGGCGATTTTCTGCAGAGATCGGACGCTGTTTATGCTGGACTGATTTTGCGATAAAGGCTTAGGCCGATGCATACAGGTGGGGCTGAATAAGGGTGAGGCCCTTGGGCGAGCATCCTTCATGCACCGGCTGAATGAAATCAGGGATCTGGGGGTGAGAGGATCAGCGTTACCACGCCACCGGCGCTGACACTACATACGGCGGCGATAACACTCTGGAATACGGTTTATATAGAAAGAACCATTGAGCCGCTTAAGCAAAAAGGAGTCCCTGTTAATGAACTGCTGGTCTCTCATCCTTCTCCACTGCTGTACAAAATATAGTCTTAGCGTGGGATAATTTCCGTTTTCCAAGCGGACCCCATTTTGTTTACCCCGACATGGTGGGGAGTCAAGCCAGCACGATCTAAGCGGTATTTTACAAAATCCGGCAATTCCTCGGATGGGGGGCAAGTTTCACGCTTGCGGCCGTTTAAAACTTCACGCCGAACCGCTGCAATAGTCCCTGTGATTGTGACTTCCTGCCCTTCTGAAAAATACACGCTTTTTTTAACCTCACCCGGCACGCCAACGGCTTGTGCTGTGCGCGACAAGATGTAGGTATCATTGCCGGTGCCCGGTTGAATGGAAAACGAGTATGGGAGTTTTGCCTTGCACTGTTCCTGAATGAAATAATCCAGATGCTGATGTATCCGGTATAAGTCGTAGGACGAAATCCTTAAGCGAAGCGTACTTTCGAAATAATTCATGCTTTTTCTCACCAAAGGCCTTAGGCTGTATTACCTAAGGTTTGCTTATGGTAATGGGTAGGCGTCAGGTGACGAAATTGGGACTGAAAAAGAAAGAGGCAGATTCAGAAGGTTACGAAGTAAGTATTGCCATATTCATTCTGTTGCTGATGTGAGCATCCTACCAAGCTCAAACAATGCAGCACGGCGATGACATGTTACTTTGTCAAAGACCGTGCCATTCCGGTACCAAAATTTTCCATCGGTCTTTACTTGAGAGAATAATGGTGACATGTCGTAGACAGTATCTGGAATTATCATGCCTTCATTGGCGAGGACACCAGCAGTAATTGAATGGTTTCCACCGAATACAAAAGCTATATTCCAGGGAAGCCAAATCATTACTCGGTGGTTCATTTCATCCTGCTCCCAAGGGTTTCCCGCATGGAACCCTATGGAAGATAATGCGGATACATAACGATTGTAGTTCCAAGGACAAGGTAATATTAATGATGTAGATAGATCAGCAACATAGCTCGTTTCGTGGGTTAAACATGACTGTAGAGCATCATAATCAAGTACATCAAAAATATCTGAGAAAAAGAATTTATATGGGTTAACAAAGTCATCAGAGCGTGCATCCGTACCTTCTTCAGCTACCGCTATCAGTAAGTCACTTTGAATGTTTCTTCCGATGGCATTGATTAGCAACGGTATTGACCTCCCTCCGATTGACTGCCCCACAGCAATAATTCTGTTGAATTTCTCATAATTCATTTCTTGGATTTTACGCTGTTCATCCAAAATATGGTTCTTGATAATATGATTTTTCAGCTTACTTAAAAACATGATGATTATCTCGAATTATTGATTATTTGATTTCTGCTGTTCCAAGCAAAATACCTCACACAAGCAGCACTTCGATGGTTTCGCCATGATAAGTACCTATGACCTCAGTTGCCAGGCGGTCACTGTTACGCTGGATATCGCGCGGTGCATAGTTTTGAAGTGGCTTAATATCCAGACGCTGATCTTGAATGACAATATAGGGCATCAAAGCGGTTACGGTTTTCAATGCGGCAGTCGCTGCACCATCTTCATTACGAAATACGATGTTTGCCACAGGCTGTATTTTGGCTGGCCGACGCAGGCGCAACTTTTCCTGAGGGGTATTTGCAATTTTCTGGGCAAGATTACCGACAGGTAAGCTCACGGCACTATTGTCAATGACATCCGTTTGCATAGATGCCAGCAATTTAGTTTTGTCTGGGATCCGCAGTAGCGATTTGCGTTGCCATGAGAAGCGGACAGATTGAAGGTCGGCATTATGCCAGGCACGGATTTGGCGGTACAGATGTAGAGTCATAACACCAGGACACGCATTATGTAGTGCAGAAAAGCGCGCATTCTGATTACCGAACTCACTGATGATGTGGTCCTGTATAGACTGCTTACTAAAGTTAATGGCCGTGATCAGCGCCATGACTTCAGCTGAGAATTCTGGGTTGTCATCCGCGTACCAAAGTACACCGGCAGTTCGACGCGTCGATTTCTGAGAAAGCCCATCCTTAATATGCAGATCGGTGTAAGCTTTTTGGGCCTGCTCGATGGCTTGAGCGCCATACATTAGAATCGGTTCAATACGGGCAACCGGCAGGTTTTCTTCACCATCGGCCACTGGCGGTATAACGCAAACGCGTGCATATAGCGGAGACTTCTCCGCCAGCACTCGATTGAGCAACGCCAAGTCATCTTCCAGGCGATGGAAGGTTTGTGCGATGTTCATAATAATAAATCCCCGAGAAAGGGTAACGTGCTAACCCCCCACCGTGGTGGGGGCTGTATATATATCCATACTTTATACAATTATCAGGCGGGAATGCAAGAATTCGTTATTTCACATGAAGCCGGGGTTTGAGATTAACCGAGGAACGTAGTGTGTTCGGAAACTAGAACTTTGGCGTGATCAACTATCCATGTATGTGCTTCTTTAACTGTGCCTGGGGCATTCTGGGCTGCATAAGAGCTGGCAAAATTCGGAATGGACTTTCAATCTGGCCGCTAATGTCATTAAACTTGCTACCTGTTCCACGGTGAGGGGTCTGTTGAGAACTATAGCCTGTGCTTTTGCTTGAAGCTTGCTCCGCAGAAACCTAAAAACCAATGCCAGAAGTAGCGTGAACATAATGAATGGAATGCCTTCCGCCAGTGTGTTTTGCGGATTAAGCAGGATAAGGCCGAGCACTCCACTCAGGAGGAAGAAACCAATACTCATCCACTTTAAGACAGGCGTTCCATGTCGATATACAATGAGTTTAATAATCTGGGTATCTGGTAAATCCTTCCCCATCGGTAATGAATATGCTGTTTGTATCGCTTTAGCTAACCCGTCATCGAATTGGCCGAGCGTCAGAGGTTTGTCTTTGTCTTTAACCCAGGCGTCGAACTCTGGTTTCACATCACTCTCTTCTATCAGATCGATATAGAACTGTGTTAGCGGCCATTCTATCTGTTGGTCATAATAGGCTTGTGGTCCACCCGCGTCATCCAGAGCGCGAATTTTAATTGCATACTTAGAGATACCAAACAGCACTACCGCAACAAACAAGATTGCGGAAGCCAGAATCAGTCTGTCTATATCCATGCCGGTAAAGAGCGAGTAAATAAACAGGGCGACACTTACCACTTGCAGCACCGCTGTACCAATAACAAAAAACCAAGCACTCTTGCCCAGAAAGGAAATGCATGCGTCAATATTTAACTTCATCAGATAATTAGCCCGCTTAATAATAGATATTAATAATACCTAAACCACGATCAGCTGCATCAGGAAATGACAGCAAACCGATCTGCTTTTTCCTATGCATGAGAAATTTACCCTGTTGAAATACGCCATGCCATAACCGATATCAGTTCCAACATTACAAATCTAGACCAACATACAATATGATTTAATTAACCCACCGCTGCCACACTGAAGACCTTCTTTACCTACTTTATCGCTGAATTTACCGAATCCCCCGCCTCTTATTTTTTCTCTTTTTTTCTCTCTTTTATCTCTTCTTTTCTCGCGTCGGTCATTCAGGAAGAACTTGCCGATTCCAAATAATGACACCGAACCCAAGCGGGCTTTCATATTATCGCGGAACAATGAGGATAGAGCTCGGGCTGGGTTTTGCCCCAAGCGGAGCGCCGGGGCATGGGGTTATACCCTTTATTGTATGTTGGTCTAGATATTAGGTTATTAAACCTTCTTAATATGACTTTAATTAAAACTGCATTATCATTACTTAAAAATGACAACCTCATCAGGAATAGCAAATGGAACTATTAAAATCAGAAATACCATTCACAATTCATGATAGTGAAATTAGTCAGGGGCCATTTCCAGCAAATGGTTTCCTACCATTATTTGAAACTGATTTTGGCAACGGCGATTACTATGGTTTGTACTGGCCTATCGGTCTTGAAAATGAACGCCCTATAGTTTGCGAACTATTTCACGATGAATGGCGTCTCGCCCCCGTTTTTTCAAATGCGTTAATATTGGCGGAGTGCCTGGAAATGGATAATGACTGTCAGGATGATGATTCAGTGATTGACGATCCCCTGCTTGGGGTTGTGTGCCCATTTCATCGAAAAGTCCAAAGTTTGCTTGTAGCCCTTTGATATCAAGGACTACAGCCGATATATAGTTTAATAATATTAATAGACTATGCCGCTAAGCTTAACGACTCTTCTGAAATAAGAGGATCTAAATTCTCCAGTAATCTTTCCAGTACAATATTATCTTTTTTAAGGCCAAAGGTGTAATTACCGGCCAGCTGTATATGCTGCCATGCGACAGGTGATAACTCAGCTATCATATTCACCGCTTCTTGATTATTTTCACGCGCAAATTTTTCAATCAAACTGGATAATAATGCAGAATTATAATAAATAATGCAGTTAGCAATGATACGAGCACAATCATTCCATTGTTCTATCTGGTAATCATCGCCACCTCTGAATTGATTACCATTAATTGACGCAATTGCACGCCGTAATTGATGGTAAGCCTCACCCCGATTAAGTGCTTGTTGGACAAACTGCCTGAGCATTTTGTCATCAACATAATCGAGAACGTATAAACACTTAATTATTCGGTCATATTCACGAAGAGCCGCTAAGGTGCGATTGTTTTTCTTACTGTTAGAAAGCTTAGTAATCACCGTGCTTTGTGTCGTCGTTTTACGGCTTAATGAACAAATTATCCATTGAATATTTTCCCACTCTTCTTGAATGAGTGATAAGTTGAGCGATTTTTTAAGTTTCAGGGAAAGGATTTCATCATACTCGATCTCAAACAATTCATTAAAAACGTGTTTAAATTTTGCATATCGCGGGGCAAACTGATACCCAAAGAGATCAAGGATAGCAAAGTTTACATTGTTAACGCCATGCGTGTCTGTTGCTAATGTTTTGGGCTGAATATGGCTGGTATTATTATAGAGTAAATCGAATGCGTGGTGAGCCTCATATTCATTGGCTGAAATCACTTTCGTATTTATTGGTACATGATTTGAAACTAATGTGAGTGCTGATACGCCTTTCCCTTTTCGGAAATATTTAGCAGAAAAACGGGCTTTAAATGTATTGATTCGGCAACCATGTTTTTGGCCATCAATACTACCAAATGGGGCACTTTCGTTAATCGTATAATATTTGAAAATGGGGAGTTTTGCTAAAGCATCAGCTATCATATCATTAGCTTCACTCGTTGTTTCAGGCCTAATATACCCATCATTGACGGCTCTAAGCACACCGATGGCTCTATCTGATATTGATGACATATGATGAACACCATAGTTTGAGCCATTTCCAAATATGCAAGCAAGTAAATCGCCCTCTTTGGCCTTAGTGTTTTTCTTTTTTGAGGCGATATTTTTGAATGCATCTAAGTAACCCGTTTTTTGATGAACATAGTCCATAATTTCAATGATCCCCATATGTTGGAGCTGGTTATATATGGGATTATCAATATCATCTTTCCAGCGTTTATTCGCCAGTTTCCATGTTAACTGATTTGAACGCGGTTGAAGTGTCACGAAATCATTGGCTCCATCATGGATATTACGACCAATACGCTCTATTTGATCGCTCAATTTTTGCGTTAATTCCGAAAGCGTTTGTTCTATTGGCGTATTGAGCCGAGTTAACCCTGTTTTTTGAATGATGACATGGCTTTTTTTCCACTCGGCGGCTGAAATCAAATCATCGGCTAAACGCTTGTTATTGGCGCTTTCATTGATATAAATATGGTTACTCTCAATCATCCTAGCTACTTTTTGGTATAAATAGTATTCAAATCGTTGAGTATTAACCTGTTCATCTATCAAGATAAAAGGTTTATCGTTTTTTAACAGTAATCGCTGATCGACGGTAGAAATGTGCTTATCTTTTTGAAGTTCTAATTTTGCTGTTAATAATTGGGAAGACAGCAGGTGTAATCCTGGTTCGCATTCGATATCAATAGCGAGAAAAAGTGATCTCATCGTATTCGCAATTTTTCTGTATTGTGTATCAATGTATAGCCACTCATAATGGGTTTTATCAAAATTATTCTTATTAAGATGTTGACTTATTAACTGAATTTCATCTTTAGAGATCATTGTAAATGCATTTTGGCGAATATCACCAAATTGCGTATTGTCACTGACGGTTTCATCAACAAAGAGGTGTAAAATATTACCCGCATGCATTAACTTTTCACGAATAATTTCCAGTTCTTCTGCAATGCGTAACTTAGCTGAAGCACTCGCAGCTTCCCTTTGCTTTCTCGTCACATACAAAAAAGCTGTTACCAATTTATCATTAGTTTCTTGATAGCGAAAAAATAGATAACAAACCAGATATAACATGCCTTGCCATTCGGGAAATCGACGAATTTTATAAATCGATTGATGTTGAATAATCGATGCATAATAGCTTAAGTTACCTAATGATAATCTCAATTCACCAACAAGACGTTTTACGTCGGGATACACACTTTTTATGGTGTTATGCGTTTCAATTTCACTTGCGAGCTCTGTAGGTGTAAAATCTTTAGCTGCGCCTTGTTGACCAGATAGACTATTTAATACTCCTTTTGTATGCAGTATCTTCTTTAATTTTTTATGTATTATTGGTGGCACGCTATTTGACAGGATCAACTCGGTTCGATGCCTCTCATTAGCTAAAATCGTGGTGACCATATTTTGCAAAGTGGAATAACCCACTAATCCAATTCTGTTTTGACCTAAAAAAGCGAGGCATTCATCAAAAATATATTTGGGATATGTGCAGATTGTTGCGACATCATTTAAGCGCTCTATCAAAGCTTGTTTATCTCGCTTTAATAGCCGCGAAAAACCGAGTATTTCATACATTTTCGCTATCAATGTTGCACGAGTACTTTTAGCAATAAAGGGGTATTTCGGTTTTCTATTTGGAAAATGAGTCGCATAAATGTAGTCAACATCGTGTTTAACCTCTCGTAGCTTAAATTGAGCAACAACAGGCTTAGCGCGAAAATAACCGATCAGAAGAATTAAATATATTTTCGTTTCAATTTTTCCCATTTTAGCGAGGATTTTTTTGATACTCGGATCTAATGAAAAATATTCTTCACGCTCAATTTGATTAAATATTGGACGAGAATAGAGCTCATGAATTTCCTGTTCAGTCAAAATTTGAATACGGCCTGATTTAATCTCTTTCATTGTGGTTATGTTCTATCCTCTATCCTCTAAAAATAAACAACATCATATAATGAATGCGCGCGTAATCGATACAGAAGTGCAATTTAAGTCTACCTTAACTACACTAGGTAAACTCTAGTGTAATAAGTATAAAAAATAGATGTATAATGCACTACTATAACAACACCAATGTATAGTGCACCGATGAAGACAAATATACGAATTTATGGATATCTACGTGCTTCTACGCATGAACAGGATGTGTCAAGAGCAAAAAATGAACTGTTGAAATTTGCTGAAGGAATGGGGCTACAAATTGCCTGCTGGTTTGAAGAAAATGAGTCAGGCGCTCAGCTTCACAGACCTGAACTCTTTCGCTTACTCAATGTGGCCATGCCCGGTGATATTATTTTAGTTGAACAGGTAGATAGAATTAGCCGCTTGAATGCCGATGACTGGGAAAAATTAAAATATCTCATTGGACACAAAGGGTTAAAGGTCGTTTCTTTAGACCTCCCAACCAGTTACCAGTTTATGAGTCGCACCGATGAATTTACAGAACGAATGCTTGCTGCCCTTAACAGTATGATGTTAGACATGCTGGCAGCGGTTGCAAGAAAGGATTACGAAGATAGACGGCGTCGTCAAGCGCAAGGAGTGCAAAAAGCCAAACAAGAAGGGAAGTATAAAGGCCGTCCGATCAACAAAATATTACACCAAAAAATTGAAGGCCTTCTGATGGAGAAAAAAAGCTATAGCCAAATAGAAAACCTGATAGGTTGTTCGCGGCATACTATTTCGAAAGTATCAAAATCGATGAAAATAGCGCAATAAATGTCCCTCTATTCGTTTATCAAGTTTATGTTACTCAACAATGAGTCATACCGCGTGGAATGACATGAGAGAGATATTTAAGTATAAACAAGTGATTGGATACTTTTTAATTAAATAACTTATATTTATCACAATAAACCGAGCTTCATGACAATCATGAGCACGCATTAAAAGGGAGATTGAATGTCATTATCACCACAAAAGTCTCAAACGTGGGGGAAGATAAATCCGCCCGTTTTCTTTGTTTCCGCTTTTATTATTATATGTGTCGTTGCAATAGCCGCTATTTTTCCTCAACGTTCTGAAATTTTGCTCAAAGCTCTACAGGCACAACTTTTTGAGAATGCCAGCTGGTTTTATATTCTGGCTGTTGCCTTAATTTTATTGACTGTCGCCTATTTAGGCCTCTCTCGATTTGGTGAAATTAAATTGGGTCCTGACCATTCCCAGCCCCAATTCAGTTATCTTTCCTGGTTTGCTATGTTGTTTTCTGCTGGAATGGGAATTGGGCTTATGTTTTTTGGGGTCGCAGAACCCGTGATGCATTATCTTGCTCCTCCCATTGGAGACCCACAGACAGTTCAAGCTGCAAGAGAAGCGATGGAAATTACGTTTTTCCATTGGGGACTACATGCTTGGGCGATTTATGCGATTGTCGCCTTAATTCTCGCTTTTTTTAGTTATCGACATGGCTTACCGCTCACCTTACGTTCAGCACTTTACCCGATCATTGGTGAACGGATTTATGGACCTATTGGTCATGCTGTCGATATTTTTGCTGTTGTCGGCACCGTTTTCGGGGTGGCGACATCATTAGGCTTTGGTGTTTTGCAAGTGAATGCAGGATTAGCACACCTCTTTGGTTTTCCCGTTAGTCCAACGATGCAAGTGATTTTGATTGTGGTGATCACGGGATTAGCCACGTTATCGGTGGTCAGTGGTTTAGATAAAGGGATACGAATTCTCTCTGAGATCAATCTCAGTTTAGCCGGATTGTTACTGCTATTGATTGGGATTTTAGGCCCGACCGTATTGTTACTCAAATCTTTTGTCCAAAATACAGGCGCTTATCTTTCAGATATTATCAATAAAACCTTCAATCTTTATGCTTATGAACCGCAATCCAGTGAATGGTTGGGGGGATGGACATTATTGTATTGGGGATGGTGGCTTTCATGGTCGCCTTTTGTCGGGATGTTTATCGCCAGAATTTCTCGAGGGCGTACCATTCGCGAGTTTGTCACTGGCGTTCTGTTTGTCCCTGCCGGGTTTACGCTACTTTGGATGACTTTTTTTGGCAATAGTGCCATCCATCTGATCCGCGATAATGGGGCAGAAATGTTGGCGCAAGTGGTTCAAAAAGACGTTGCTCTCGCTTTATTTGAATTTTTAAATTACTTTCCGTTTTCATCTGCCCTTTCTTTTGTCGCGATGCTGATGGTCATTGTTTTTTTTGTGACATCCGCGGATTCCGGTGCGATGGTTGTCGATACGTTAGCCTCCGGTGGTGAAATTCACACGCCAGTATGGCAACGTATTTTTTGGGCCTTTTTGATGGGGGCCGTTGCAATCACACTTTTACTGGCCGGAGGATTAACGGCATTACAAACCATGACAATTGCTACCGCGCTACCCTTTGCGATTATTTTATTGACTGCTATCGTCGGATTGCTAAAAGCCTTACGTATTGATGTTTACAAAAAAGACAGTCAACAGCTTGCCACTTTAGCACCGAATACAGGACGTGGGGGGTTATCATGGGAGCGTCGATTACGTAAAATAGCCTTCTTCCCTAAACGTAATCAGGTTAAACGTTTCATGACAGAAGTGATTGAGCCCGCTATGCAATCTGTCATCACTGAGTTGGAAAAGCAGAGCACAGAGGCCGCTATCCATAATAAGGACGATAGGGTGACTCTGGAAGTGCAATTTGGTGAGAGTCTCAATTTTCTCTATGAAATACGATTACGGGACTACCTGACGCCGTCTTTTGCATTAGTGGGGATGGATGATGATGAAAATAATGAACCTCAGAAATATTACCGCGCTGAAGTCTATTTAAAGGAAGGTGGGCAGGACTACGATATTATGGGATGGAGTGAAGCGCAGATTATTCATGATATCCTCGATCAATATGAAAAACACATTCACTTTATTCATATTGTGGATAAATCGTAGCCACTTATTATGATAGAGAGGTGACGAAAGTGAGTCACCTCTATTGGTAATAATGACAATAGACGAAAAAACTAACGAATGATGAGTAATGACACGGGCGTTTTATGTATCATCTCTGTCGTATGACTTCCGGTAAAAAATTGCTTCACTCGCGAATGACCAAAAGCCCCCATGATGATCAAATCAATATGGTGTTGTACTGCAAAGTTACACAATTCATCAACGATGCTATCGGCACCCTCAAGTAAATTGGCTTTCACCTTAATGTCGGCTTGATGAAGTCGGTTTTGTGCTTTTTTGAGTTGACTGTCTTGGTTACCGTGCATTACCAGATAGCAATCACTACCGGCTAATAATTTCACTTGTGTTAACCGATGAATGACGCGTTCACCTTCCTCACTTCCATCAAACGCAATCATCATCTTTTTTGGTGGGGTAAAATTTTGCTTACAGATAAGCACTGAGTTTTTTTGAAGACGAATAATGCCTTCGAGTTGACGGCCAATATGCCCCGTTAATTCAGATTGCTCGCCTCGACGACCGAGTACAACAATATGCGTATCATCTTGATTTAGCACTTCGGCTAAAGCTCCTTGCCGCTGAAGTGTATTAACATCAAGAAGACCTAAATCTTGAGTGATTTCTTTTGCACTCATCAATAATTGTCGGCCTTCCTCACGGGTTAAACGCGCCCGCTTTTCCTCAATATCCACGAGTTCATTCAATAAAGTTTCTCGGGTATCAAATCCAATGACCCCACTTAAATCATGGTGTGCTGATGTCGAGATTTTTTCATTCATGTGTAACAGTGTCAGCGGAAGTTTGAGTGTTTGAGCTATCCAAGTACTTGCGTGACAAACGGCAATCGCCGAGGGCGAACGGTCAATACACCCAATTACGCAAGTTTTTTGAATGATATCTGCTGTCATAATTAATGACCTCCCATGAATTTTTCAATTTTTTCCGGGTCGTCATGAATACCAAACTTATCAACCAACGTTGCAGTGGCTTCATTCATCCCCTTAATTTCAATATCAATGCCTTCACGTCGAAACTTAATCACCACTTTATCTAACGCGCTGACGGAAGTGATATCCCAAAAATGAGCATGATTCACATCAATAATCGCTTTATCAATGTCTTCTTTAAAATCAAAGACATTAACAAAGCGTTCCGATGTGGCAAAGAAAATTTGTCCCCGAACTTCATAATGACGTACCTTTCTGTCTAGTCTTGATGTAACTGTCATGTATCTCGCGACTTTATTGGCAAAATTAAGCGCTGCGATGAGCACCCCGACAAGTACCCCGTAAGCCAGATTATGGGTCCAAACGACAACAATGACGGTGGCTATCATAACGATGCTGGTCGATAGCGGATGGACTCGTATATCGGCAAGGGATTGCCAAGAAAAGGTCCCAATTGACACCATAATCATCACAGCAACTAACGCCGCCATAGGGATTTTTGATACCCAATCATTAAGAAAAACCACCATTAGTAATAAAACAACACCCGCAACCAGTGTCGATAATCGACCTCGGCCACCCGATTTTATATTGATAATGGATTGACCGATCATCGCACATCCTGCCATCCCGCCAATAAATGCAGTGGCTATATTGGCAATGCCTTGCCCTTTACATTCTCGATTTTTATCACTGGTTGTATCCGTCAAATCATCCACAATCGTTGCAGTCATCATTGATTCCAATAAGCCAACAACAGCAAGCGCTAATGAGTAGGGTAATATGATAAGTAGCGTTTCAATATTCAAGGGAATATCGGGCAAAAGAAAGATAGGCAAACTGTCAGGCAGAACGCCCATATCACCAACCGTTCGGATATCAAGACCAAGCCATATTGAAATTATCGTTAATACAACAATACACACTAATGGAGACGGAATGGTTTTATTGACTAATGGAAACAGATAGATAATCCCTAAGCCTGCCGCGGTCATCGCATAAACATGCCAACTCACATTGGTTAATTCAGGGAGTTGCGCTAAAAAAATCAAGATAGCCAGCGCATTAACAAATCCCGTTACCACCGAACGTGAAACAAATCGCATTAAATTACCGAGCTTTAAATATCCTGCGATAACTTGAAATATCCCGGTTAATACCGTCGCAGCTAATAGGTACTGAAGGCCATGTTCTTTCACCAGAACGACCATTAAAAGTGCCATTGCACCAGTTGCCGATGAAATCATGCCGGGGCGCCCCCCGATAAAAGCGATAATTACCGCAATAGAAAATGCGGCGTATAACCCAACTTTGGGGTCGACGCCTGCAATAATTGAAAATGCGATGGCTTCAGGAATTAACGCTAAAGCAACAACAATACCGGCTAGGACATCCCCACGGATGTTACCCAGCCAGTCCTGACGAGAGGAGGACAAAAGCATATTAGACTACCTTGTAATCTATCAATCCCAAGATGGGAGAGTATATTTTAAATAAACGAAATTATCCCAAAGAAGGGATGTGGAAATTGGCTGATTTAGTATCAACCTAAAAGGAAGGGGGTATCTCAGGGTGGAGTAAGGCGCATAATATGATCAGCTGTTCCTATGAATAGTATATTTTTTTAAAATACCAATATCAACGACCTTAAGCAAGTACCGGATTAACATGAGCGTACTGATGCCATACATCGGTACGCTCATCATGATAAATATCGTCAGTGATTTACTTTACTCTAATGCCTTGTTTATCAACAATAACCTCACCATCTTCTTTGATAAATTCACGTTGTTGCGGATGAGGTAATATATCCAATACGACTTCTGAAGGTCGGCAAAGTTTAGTTCCTATTGGCGTAACAACAATGGGTCTATTAATCAGTATTGGGTACTGCAACATAAAATCAATCAGTTGGTCATCGGTATAAATATCATTTTCTAAAGCTAATTGTTCATACGGTTCAACATTTTTTCGTAGTAACGCCCTTACCGTAATATTCATATCAGCAATAAGTTGTACTAACATATCTTTAGTCGGCGGTGTTTCTAAATAATAAATAATCGTTGGCTCAACGCCGCTATTGCGGATCATAGCAAGCGTATTGCGTGAAGTGCCACAATTTGGATTGTGATAAATGGTAATTTCATTCATTCGGTTAGCCTTAATTTAACAGTGAAAGTCGAAGCACTAAAGCAACGAGAGTGACGGTAAGTACAGGGAGTGTCATGATGAACCCTGTTTTAAAATAGTATCCCCATGTAATGCTCATGTTCTTTTGTGATAAAACATGCAGCCACAGCAACGTCGCCAAACTCCCTATAGGTGTAATCTTAGGCCCCAAATCGGCACCAATCACATTGGCATAAACCATTGCTTGTTGAATTAGCCCTGACGCTTCACTCCCTTCAATGGATAAAGCACCAATTAATACCGTTGGCATATTATTCATTATTGAGGATAAAAATGCAGTTATAAATCCCGTACCAATTGTTGCTGCCCATAACCCTTTGTCTGCAAGGTAATTGAGCGTTTCAGAAAGATAATCGGTTAACCCTGCATTTCTTAAACCATAAACAACCAAGTACATACCTAAAGAGAAAATGACGATTTGCCACGGTGCGCCACGTAATACTTTTTGGGTATTAATCGTATGGCCTCTGGCTGCAATCACCCAAAGAATTAAGGCGCCAATAGCCGCAATTGCACTCACTGGAAGACCTAATGGTTCTAAGACAAAGAAACCAATAAGTAGCAGTACCAATACCAGCCAACCTGCTTTAAACGTTGTCATGTCCTTAATGGCTAAAGTCGGTTCACTCAGTTTGGTAACATCATATTGTTTAGGAATATCTTTGCGGAAAAACCAATGCAGCATCGCTAATGTTGCAATAATTGCTGCAATATCCACTGGGACCATAATCGATGCATATTCAGTAAATCCAATATTAAAGAAGTCCGCAGAAACGATATTCACGAGGTTCGAAACAATCAGCGGCAAGCTCGCCGTATCTGCAATAAACCCGGCAGCCATGACAAAGGCTAATGTCGTGCCTTTGTTGAAACCAAGTGCCAATAACATCGCAATCACAATGGGCGTTAATATCAATGCTGCGCCATCATTGGCAAATAAGGCCGCAACCGTTGCACCAAGTAACACGATATAACTGAATAACAGTTTTCCTTTACCCCCGCCCCACTTGGCAATATGTAATGCCGCCCATTCAAAGAAACCACTTTCATCTAAAAGTAGGCTAATGATAATTACGGCGACAAATGTCGCCGTGGCATTCCAAACAATGTTCCAAACAATCGGGATGTCTTGAAAACTGATCACACCAAAGATCAGTGCCAATACAGCCCCTGCTGTAGCACTCCAGCCAATACCCAGTCCTTTGGGCTGCCAAATAACAAAGGTGATCGTTAAAATAAAAATGAATGCGGCAATAAACATAACAACCTCATTTAAAAGGTGCTTTTCCGCACCTTTTATTTTTAGAAAATAAAACTTATTCTGCGAGCTGACTTAATGCAGATATCCCCACAGGCTCTGTTTCAAGCAAAGGAACAATAGCAACACGTTTTGCCAATGTTGATGTCACCTTTTCAATCTGAGCGACTTCCTGTTCTGCTCTTGAAAGTAACAATGGTGAGGTTGTTTCCGTGATAGATAGACTGTTATTGATTACCCACGCCCACGGATGTATGTCTGCCCGTATTAAATCATTTTGCAAATTTTCCGCCTCAAGCACAGGCGTTGTTTCAGCGAGTGTCGTAATAATGACTTTGGTGCGTTCAGGATCTTGTAATTGCATCATCGGCGTTAAATAGTGGCCTTTTTCACCCATATTCTTAGCAATTTCTTTATGGTATGCCCCTGTTGCATCCAGAAGTAATAATGTATGCCCAGTCGGCGCAGTATCCATGACGACAAAACGTTTACCCGCGTCTCTAATGATGCGAGAAAAAGCCTGGAATACCGCAATTTCTTCAGTACAAGGAGAGCGCAAATCTTCCTCAAGTAATGCGCGCCCCTCTGCATCTAAATCTTTCCCTTTTGTTTCTAAGACATAATGACGATAACGTTCAGTTTCAGCGATAGGGTCAATTCGGCTAACTTGAAGATTCGGTAAAACACCATCGAGGGTTGATTCAATATGCGCGGCTGGATCGGATGTAGTCAGATGTACATCAAGCCCTTTTTCTGCCAATTTAACCGCGATTGATGCCGCAATCGTTGTTTTCCCTACACCACCTTTGCCCATTAACATAATCAGCCCATGCTGTTGCTGAGATATTTCGCCAACCAGTTCTGACAAGGTGGGTAAAGAAATAGGTTGTTTTGTCGGGGTAATAGTTGGAATTTGTGGCATCTCATTAGATAACAACTGCTTCAGTGCATCGACACCCACCATATTGATATTTTGTAAATAAATAATATCGACAGGTAACGAGCGTAGTGCTTCAGGCATAGATGCTAATGCCGCTTGTTCACGAGAGTAGAGCGCATGGGATAACTTATCATTTTCAGTCACCGCCGTTTCAGGGAAAACACCATTGACAATTAATTGCTGATTTCTGATACCCAGAGATGACAACTCGCTATAGGTTCTCGCAACCTCTCTCAATGCCGCTGATTGAGGTCGTGCAACTAATACTAACCTTGTTAGTGATTTATCACTCAACGCTTCCACCGCCATGCTGTACTGTTCACGTTGTTTATCAAGACCAGACATTGGCCCTAAACATGACGCACCATCAGGATTATCAGTAATAAAATCACTCCATGCACTCGGGAGTTGTAATAAACGGATGGTATGCCCCGTTGGTGCGGTATCAAAAATGATATAGTCAAATTGCTTTGTAATTTCGGTATTGGTTAACAACCCAGTAAATTCATCGAAAGCTGCAATCTCTGTGGTACAGGCACCTGATAGCTGTTCCGTAATACTTTGAATTACCGCTTCAGGTAAACTTTCTTTGATTGGATTAATAATTTTGTTTCGATATTCTTCAGCGGCAGCTTGAGGGTCTATTTCAATAGCAAATAAATTTGGAACCCATGTTATTGGCTTAATATTGTTGCCTATCGATTGAGAGAATACTTGCCCAACGTTAGAAGCTGGATCAGTGCTCACCAGTAAGACTTTTTTCCCTTTTTCAGCCAACTTAATTGCGGTCGCACAAGAAATAGAAGTTTTACCCACACCACCTTTTCCAGTAAAAAATAAATAATTAGGTGTGTTATCTAAAAATTTCATTTTATTGCTCCTGTTAACAACACGTTTTACCATTACCACAACACGATTTAACAATTTCGGCTTTTTCAATATTCGGCCGAATACCAAACCATCTTGCTAGCTCATGTCGTTTTGGGTATCGACCAGTCAGCACAATCTCACCATCAAGAATCAATAGTGGAAGTGACTCGGCGCCTGCGGTTTCCAAAAATGTTTTTGCTTTTGTGTTGTTAACGAACTCCATAGGCTCTTGCGCTAAATTAAAACGCCTTATACTTGCCCCTTGTTTTTTTAACCAATCCACATCTGTTGCGAAGTCTACCAATGCTTGATCGACTTCGGTTCCGCAAACACCAGTGCTACAGCATAATGCGGGATCAAAGACTTCTAATTTTTTCATATCTCAACCTTATATATGTTTTTTCGAATATGTTAACTTAAAAATTTTTATATAGAACAGCTACTCGCAGGTTCTTTTGTCTCTAAGCTTTTGAGTAAATCTGCAACTCTATTTTTCTCTGTGGCATAGGTGACATCAATGATACTTTTCACCCACGGTAGTAATGCTGGAGATAATCGATAATGAACCCATTTACCATGTTTTGAATCGAGCAAAAGACCCGACTCTCTAAGCATTGCTAGATGTCGAGAAGTCTTTGGTTGCGATAAATTCAAGGCCGTATAGATGTCGCAAACACACAGTTCACCAGATGCTTTTAGCAGTAGCACGATATCCAGTCTGGTTTGGTCGGCTAAAATTTTAAACAGCAGTAGTGGTTCCATACTTTCTCCTATATTTAATGTGTGTAAGATATACCAAGGAAATACATTCGTCAAAACATATATATTGGCCTATGAATTATCTAAACGAACGCTATCTTTATTTATTGATAATTCCTTACTGAGGAAATTAGAACCTTTAATTTTTCAATGTAATAGTATCAAGTGTTAATACTGTCGTATAACACACTATCTGTAGCCCTTGATATTACAGGGCTAGGAGCAAACTTTGGACTTTTCGATGAAATGGGCACACAACCCCTGCTTGCCGTTAATTTGTTTAAGCAATCACAGCATTTTCGCGAAAAACAAAAGATCGAGGATGCAATTCATTACGGCCTAATGGCCTGTAATTCATTCACAGAATCCAGCGAATACTGGCTCGCTTTAGCCGGTTTATATCAACAATCGAAAAATAGACTTCTGAGTATCAAAGCCGCCTTAAATTCTTATGTGTCGAACTGGGGATTCGGAGTACCGCATGACAAAGTGCTTTATTTTTTGAAGCAAGGCATGGATTTTTCAGAGCTCAGCTCAGATCCTGTTATTCAAAAAGTCACTAGTGGTGGGCTTGACTTAAATTTCGGCGGCACAAAAACCAATCATAACTACCCGATGATGAAAGAATGCATCGACGCATATTTCTCTCTTAACCAGCCAGTCACTGCCCTAAAGTTATATCAGAATTATGCGTTCTCCATGTACACAGAGACAAGTGCATTTCAAGAACGCTATGATTTTCGAATTGAGGAATGGAAGTCTGACTTTAAAGCTTTATGCCTGAAATATCTGAATGACTCCAGATCTGAAGTTACATTAAAGTGATGTATGGCTAGAAACAAAAATGCCGCATGATTAGTGCGGCATTTTGCTGGTGGCTTAATCTACCCCGCTCTGGGGGAACCCCTCGCGCGGCGCGTCCCCTCAGACACGCTCGCTACTTCAGTTGCCATCAGCATATCACACCGATCGCCGATCGCAGATTTTTTATACCTTTTCTTTCTGCTTCAGCTTTTCGTACAGAGCCATATGCCACTGGTAAGAGTCCGTTCCAACATGCTCGATGATCTCGTGGCATTTCAGTTTATTCATTCTGCCGAACTGGGTCGGTATGCCCATTTCTAACAACACGCATTCTGTCGCATAATGCTTAGCTTGCTTCGTGTCTTCAGTGTTGACAGTTGGCAGCATACAGCAAGTCAAAAAGACCGACAAAGCCAAAAGAAAAACAAAAAACGTCGGGACCAACAAAAAACCCAGCCTATCCCTATTCCAGAAGTAAACAAAAAACACAGCACTGGCAACTGTAATACCCAACGAAATCAAGCTCGGTAATTCTACCGATTCAGCCATAATCATCCGCAAACTCCTTCGGATTTCACGTAGCGCGATCGAAAGTGACCACTTTACGATGCATTCACTCGGTTTCTTCTGGGATCACTGCGAGCGGCAGATCACTGTGAACAACCTGCCAGCATTTAGCGAACTTCAACCGCAGCACTCTCTCTTGACAAACCAAGACGGTGTCTTCGCTGTCACGTAACGCCACCAGTTTTTTACCCGCCTGCATAGGCGTAAACCTGCCCGACACACCCGATAAAACATGTTTACTGCCTGCCAGATGAATAACGGTGTTATTGCCATCAAAGGCACGGATCAGTGAATAGCGATATGGCCCTTCAAAATAAACCGGCTGTACCAGTTGCTGCTGCTCCCCTTCGACCAGAGAATTAACAAAAAACCGGTCCAAATTCATGCGTAATTTTTTTACGCCGGTCGGATCCTGATTTGCCACTGAAGATGGCACCACAAAATTCACCGATTGCATTTCTGCCGAAACAACCTGAGCGGAAACGGCCATTGCCACTACAGATACGATTACCCTGATCATGATTTTCATATGCTCAACTCGTTTGTAAAACCCTTACGGGTGGCGGTCGCCGTGCCGGTTACCCCAACAATGGATAATTATCCTGGTATACCGACTACCTTCAATTTATGGGCTTTTAGGTTTCCTCCCTGTCAGCCCGTGGAAACGTCATCCTGATTATCGTCTGTAAATTTGTGATAATCAGGGCTGTGACTTTACAGCGGTGTTTCTTCATTTTTCGGCACAAACAGCACACATGAACCGTTGCCTGATTGCACCACCTCCGGCGAGCAAGCGTATGTTTCCTTTGTAGAGGCGAAGACAGTGAATGCCCAGCCACCAGGAGGCATGTTGCCTTTTCCAGGACTGAGCCAATCCACCTGCCCTTTCAGTTCGTATCGGCTTCCGTCGTAAATAACGACGGTGTGCAGCGACTGGTCAACGGAAGTCACTTCCTCAACCAGGAATAATTCGACCGGGCCATCATGGACGTGATGTTTGATTTCAGAATACGGCCGAGTTTCCACAGGGCTTGCACCGATCTGATTAATGCGAGAGTCCTGTTGCTGATCGGATGTATCGACTGAGGCATGGAGCTCTGCTGTCAACATGAGCATACCAGCCAGAAGCAGGAATGGCTTTTTCAACACTTACCCCCTTTTATCGCTCCCCCACGGAGCACAAACAGAAAGTTTGCCCCTCAGCAAACTCACTGTTTTTTGATACTGACCGACTGACGCATGATTGCCAACACATCACTGGCTGACATTTTCCAAGCTTCAGCTTGACGTCGCAGTACAAAAGCGCCCAACTCTATTCGCCGAGCATGATCTAACATGAATGTCATTGTATTCCCGGCTTCAGAGATCGTCATGCCGCAACCCACTGACCCATTGTTATTTACCACAAAGCCTTTGTTTTTGTTCGCGCCGTGGAACTTAGCACGCATTTCTTTTTCAAGCCCGAATAAAGCGCCGCAAAATGCGGTCAATTCATACCGGGACAGTTGTATCGTGATTTTCTGATCCCAGAGCACATCGCGCCCTTCCAATGTCATGGGTGCCATCGAGATATTCAGCGTCAGAAAACCTTCTTTTCCTTCGGACTGCACGTATTGAACATCCAATGCCGTCCGCTTTTTTTCATCGCGCTGGCGATCAGAGTACAGCTTCAGCTGTTCACCAAATTGATTCATAATTCCTCCTGATACCATAGTATCCCCAGCCAAGCCCGTGACGAAATTTTCGCCACCAGGTCAAAAGGTGAGATTGAACGGGTAGTTTTATTGTTTTATTGCATTCAGACCATGCCCCGAATCTCACCAAAGTGAGTTTGAGCGGGAAATATATACTTAGTTTCGGTGAGTTTGAACGGGAAATATAGTCTTGTTGATCAAGGCCTGACGAAAAAGGTGTGATTGGATGGGATGGCAAGGGAATAATGTTGATTTTTTACCCTGTTTTATGTCCCTACAGCCCGCTTCTTGTCTAAAACTCCTGAGTTTGTTCTCTTTTTAACCGATCAGTTCCCGCTATAACACACTTTATCGCTAGGTTACCCGCTACGACTCACTTTGGACAGGACGCATACCCACCACAACTCACCTTTCTCAAGCTTACTCCTATCAGAATTACCCGTTCAAACTCACTCTTTCATTCGTTTTGTTTACCAAATAAAAAACCCGCCTTTCGACGGGTTTCCGATATGACTCGCTTAATCCAACGTCGGGTTTCGGTTGTGAACATGCACGACCGAGTCCCGTCCAGCCTTGATGACCTCGTATTGCAAATAGCCAATACTATTCAGTTCGTTGAGAGCGTCGGTGATTTTACGGTTTTGGTCTGCGACCCTACCATTCATCATCAAGCGTTCACGAAGCCTCGACATTTGGATTGGCGCAGGCTGTCGTGGCAACGCTTCGAAATAAGTATACAGCGCCTGGGCTGTCTCATTTCTCGGCAGTGCCATTAGCGGCTTGCGTCGTAACAAACTTAAGTGGTCATTGCTGTAGAGCTCCCAAAGGCGCTCATCTGCTTCCAGTACAACCAGATCATCGACAACATCAAATTCTGCCTTCAACAGCAAGCCTGTTACCAAAAACTTCTTGGTACCTGGCGTTGTGAATGTGATGGTCTTTGCCCTGATTCGAGTTAACGAGTCGGCTATCTCCTTACGCAATTTCGAATCTAGCCGCTTCGATGGATACCCGCAGAACTGCGAGAACTCGCTGAATTTAACCTTGATCTTATTTCCATGCAGAGCATCAGGACATGCGCTAAACGCATGGATAATCCCCAACCAGCAACGAAAATCAATGAAATAGTTAAGCTGTGGACCGGTGATCACCACGTTGGTGTAGCCTTCACTACGGGCATACTCCAGGTAGCTGAGCGATTCGCTCGCGTCCAACGGCTTACCAACCTTTCCTTTCGATCGGATATTCGGTGTAAACACGCCAAGCCGCAATAACGAGACGGGTTGAACACTCGAACTGTTTGTTATTGTGAGTTTCCTGTGTGACGAATTTTCGTCAGCAGGTATCGCATCCTTGAATAACAGGATGTTATTACTACAATTTTGTTGCAT